>NZ_JBFAOV010000046.1:0-62849 GCF_040675375.1 Nonomuraea sp. NPDC049607 | reverse complement strand
CTTCTGACGATGGCAGGGCGGGAGGAGGAGGCCCTCACCATGCTCGTCGCCCACGCCCACCTGGGCGACCCCGTCGCCGTCCGGCTGCTGGCCGAGCGGGCGGAAGCCTGATCGAAGGGGCCGTGCGCGGACACCCGCAGCTTCTGCGATGATATTGCTCTATAAATCCAAATATTTAGATCTATGGAGCGATAGATGTCGAAGGTGCTGATCGTCGGGGCCGGGGCGTTGGGGCAGGTGTTCGGGGCGTGGCTGGCCGCGGCCGGGGCCCGGGTCAGCTATCTCGTGAGGCCGGGCCGGGAGGACTGGGAAGGGGCTTCGCTGTACCGGCTCAGGTGGGGGCGGGCCCCGGTGGGCGAGCGGATCGTGCCGTACGAGGTGAGCAGCGAACCGCCCCGCGAACGGTGGGACATGGTGTGGCTCTGCGTGGACTCGCCCGCGTTGCGCGGCGAGTGGACGAGTGCGCTGCGCGAGGTGACCGGCACGGCCACGGTGGTCACCATCGGCCAGGATCCGGGCGATCTGCACACCCTCGCCCGAGTCTGGCCGCAGGAGCAGATCGTCCAGGTGACCCCGATGCTGCTCGCCTACCAGGCGCCGCTGGAGCGGGAGGTCCCGGGGCCGGGGGTCGCGTACTGGGTGCCGCCGGGTTCGGCGACGGGCGTCACCGGAGCGCGTGCCCCGCAGGTCGTCGCCGCGCTCCGGGCCGGCGGCGTACGGGCCAGGCGGGTGACGCGGGCCGGCACGGGGGAGCTCACCGCCGCCCGGATGATCCCCTACATCGCCGAGCTGGAGTCCTCCGGCTGGCGGTTGCCCGCGTCGAGCACCGGGTTGCGGCGCGCCGCCGCGGCCGTCCGGGAGGCCGCCGGCGTGGTCTCCGCCCAGCACGGACTGCGCGCTTCCCTCTCCGTCCCGTCCTGGGCGGTGGGGCTGGCGTTGCGCGTGCTGCCCTGGCTGCTCCCCTTCGACCTGCGGCGCTACCTGGAGACGCATTTCACGAAGGTGAGCGCGCAGACGCGGCTGATGCTGGACGGCTGGATCGCCGAAGGCGCCGCCAGGTCGCTGCCGGTCGGCCGGCTGTCCGCCCTGCGCGACTCGCTGCCCGCATGAGCGGCTCCATCGACGCCCGGGACGTCCTCGCGCTGTTCGCGCGGACCCGGACGCTGTTCACCGCCCTGGGGGACGAGCGCAGGCAGGAGATCGTCGTCTTCCTGCTGGAGTCGGCGGCCCCGCGCAGCGTCGGCGACATCGCCGCGCACCTGGAGCTGTCCCAGCCCGCCACCTCCCACCATCTCAAGATCCTGCGCGACGCGGAGCTGCTGACGGTGCGGCGCAAGGGCACCCTGCGCCTGTACGACCTCAACGCCACGGCCTACCCGGACCTCCTGACCCCGATGCGCGACCTCATCACGACGATCATCTCCTGCGCGTCCGACCTGGGGGACCACCCGAACAGCCAGTAGAACGCCGGCCGCCGCACGGGTCCGCCGCGCTCGGAGCGTCCTCGCCGGGGCAGGAGCCCGGTTCGGCGCCCCGAGACGCCTGCTCCCAGTTGACGAAGATCGCGGACGTCAATACCCTTTTACTAATCTAATAGGAAAAGGGTATTGCGGTGATCAAGTTTCGCCTCGACCCGAGCTCTGGTGTGGCGACCTATCTCCAACTGGTGCATCAGGTCAAACACGCCCTGCGGCTCGGTGTGCTCAAGCCGGATGATCGGCTGCCGACGATCAAGGAGGTCGTCGGCGACCTCGCGATCAACCCGAACACCGTGGCCAAGGCCTACCGCGAACTCGAACACGAGGGCCTCGTCGTCGGCCGGCCCGGGCTGGGCACGTTCGTCCGGCGGTCCCTGGGCAGCGGGTCCACGGCCGATCACACCCGGCTCTTCCGCGACCTCGCCCGGTGGGTGCACGACTGCCGCGAAGCCGGGCTCGACCAAGGAGACATGGAGGCGCTGTTCGCCTCGGCGCTCGCCGACTCCGCCCAGGAGGGGATCGCATGACAGCGGATCGGACAGTGAGGATGTTCGGCGGCGGCTCCGGTGAGTTCACCGCCCTCGCGCAGGGCCCGACCGCTCTGGAGGCCATGGGGCTCGCCAAGCGGTATCGGGGCACATGGGCGTTACGCGACTGCACGCTGTCCGTCCCCGCCGGCCGGGTCATCGCGCTCGTCGGGCCGAACGGCGCGGGCAAGTCCACGTTCCTGCATCTGGTCGCCGGGCTGATCACCCCCACCCGGGGCAGCGTGCGCGTCTTCGGCGAACCGGTCGGGCAGCGGGCGGCGGCCCTGGCGCGGGTGGCGTTCCTGGCCCAGGACAAGCCCCTCTACGGCGGCTTCACCGTCGCCGAGATGCTCCGCTTCGGACACCATCTCAATCCGGGATGGGACGACGCCCTGGCCCGGCAACGGCTGGCGGAACTGGACCTCCCGCTGAACCGCAAGGTGGGCAAGCTCTCCGGCGGCCAGCAGGCGCAGGTCGCGCTGACCATCGCCGTGGCCAAACGGCCGGATCTGCTGGTCATGGACGAGCCGCTCGCCAACCTCGACCCCGTTGCCCGGCACGACGTGATGCGCTCCCTGATGACGGCGGTCGCCGAGACCCGGATGACGGTCGTGCTGTCCTCTCACGTGGTCCCCGACCTCACCAACGCCTGCGACTGGCTGGTGGTGCTCAACCGCGGCCAGGTCCAGATCAGCGGCGAGGTCGACGAACTGCTCGCCACCCACCGGATGTTGTCCGGCCCGGCCGAGCTCGCCGACGGGGTGGCGGCCCGGATGCCGGTGATCAGCGACAGCCGCAGCGAACGGCAGGCTGGCCTGCTGGCCCGCACCGGCCCGGAATCGCCGTTGCTCGACCCGCGATGGAGATCGTCCGGTGTGAGCCTGGAGGAGCTGGTGCTGGCCTACCTGCGCCGCCCCGACGCCACCTCGCTACCCCGTCCGGCTTTGACCGTTTCCTGACCTGAGGAGAACTGGAAGTGTTGTGGCTCACCTGGCGGCAGCACCGCACGCAGCTGCTCGTCACCGTGGCGGCGCTGGCCGTCCTCGGCTCGGTTCTGCTCATCAATGGTCTGGGCGCGGCCGGCTTCGCCGCCCAGCACGCCCCGGCAGCCGACTGCGTGGCCGACACGCCCGAGTGCAGCGCCTACCTCGTGGAGATGAACGAGCGCATCCGGCCGGTGGGCGAACTCCTCAGCTGGCTTCCGCTGCTGGCCCCGGCCATGATCGGCGCCTTCTGGGGTGCTCCGCTGCTGGCCCGGGAGTTCGAGCAGGGCACGCACCAGCTGGCCTGGACGCAGTCGGTGACACGGCGGCGCTGGCTGGCGGCCAAGATCGTCGGGCTCGGTGCGGCGGTCACGCTCGGCGGGCTGGTGCTGGCCTGCGCCGTGAGTCCGTGGCTGGCGGCCTTCGATGTCGCCCCCTTCAACGTCGACCGCTTCGACCCGCGCTGGTTCCGCCTGGTCGGCATCGTGCCGGCGGCCTGGTGGTTGTCCGCGTTCCTGCTCGGCATGGCCGCCGGCGCGCTGTTCCGGCGGACCCTGCCGGCGATGGCGGTGACCCTGGCGGTGTGCGCGCTGGCCTTCTTCGGGCTCCTCAGGGCGCCGTCCTCGTACGCGGCGCCGGTTCGAGCCGTGCAGGCCGAGGTCATCGACGAACTCACGCCGGAGGGCTCCCTGTCCGTGCACGACTACTGGATCGACCGGAGCGGCAGGCAGTACACCTCTCAGGACAGGACGCTCGCGCTCGCCGGCCTCTGTGGGACGGACGAGACGACGAAGAAGTACGCCAAATGCTCATTCCGTCACGGCTTTCGGCAGGTGGCCGAGTTTCACCCGGCGGGCCGGTTCTGGCGGTTCCAGTTGACCGAGGCGGGAGTCCTGCTCATCCCCGCTCTCGCGTTGGGCGGCGTCGCCGTCCGGCGCACCCTTCGGCCCCGCATCTGAACCCGGACGAGGCCAGGGCCGGCGCCCATGCCGAGCCCTGCCCTTGCCAGGGCACGGACGCAGGCCGATCCTGGAGCCGGGCGACGCGACCGGCGGGGGACGAACCATGTCTCGACACACAGCATCCATGGCCGTCACCTGCGTCCTGATCGGCGGCCTGATCTCGGGCTGCGACCAGGGCGACTGCGCCGCGAAGGCGATCGCCGGCGTCTACGAGTCCTATTCGCCCATCGTCCTCGCCGTCCTGCCCGAGGTGGTGCCCAAGGCGATCCCGGGGATCGCGGTCAGTCTCGGCCTGTTCGCGGCGGACGCCCTGGCGCGCTACCTCATCGACCACGCGGTCCCGAAGGACAGGACGTGGCTGCTGATCGAGCAGACCCTCCACGGGCAGCAGCGGACGAGCGTGTTCGAGCTCGGCACCGATCACGAGCTCAAGGTCGGCGTGAACGGCGCGCAGCTCAGGCACGTGGACCTCTACGTCAAGGAGCGGCAGATCAAGGTGGTCATCCCGCGTGGCACCGCGGCGGAGGTCACCGTCACCGACGCCGGGAACGGCGACGAGGTCGCGGTGCGCGGCACCGTCCCCGGCGACCTGGACGGCTCCCTCGACCTCGACACCGGCCGCACCTCGCCGGACGACTCGCTCGAGGCCCGCGCGGCGGACATCCAGATCGAGACGTTCGGGTTCGACGTGGGTCCGAAACTGGTCAACGGGGCGACGGCCGCACGGTTCGCCGGGACCGGCCGGCCGACGCTGCACGCCTGCATGTCCATGCCCGCGCCGGCCTGGACGAGCGAGTTCCAGGACTGGCAGCCGGGAACCCCGGACCGCTCCTGGTGCGTCAGGACCAACGCCGGGCACTACGGCCTCGCCGTCCCGAAGCAGACCGAAGCCTTCTGGATCGGCCCCGCCGAGGACGCCGGTGCCGTCTCCTACCTGCTCTGGGCCCAACCGGGCCTGCCCGCGGCCCCCGCCACCGCCGTGCCCGGAGCGCGGATGGACGGGTGCTGACCCGCACGCCGACGGCCGCCTATTTCTCCACCCCGGTGCTCATGATGCCGCGCACGAACGTGCGCTGGAAACAGATGAAGAGGATCACTGGGACGGTGATCGTCATCATGGCGCCGGCCTGGATGTAGGCGGGTTTCGTCGAGTACAGGCCGTTGAAGGCGGCCAGGCCCACCTGCAGCGGCTGGAGCTCGGGCCGGCCGGAGAGGTAGATGAGCGGGGTGAAGTAGTCGTTCCAGGTGTAGACGAAGTTGAACAGGGTGACGGCGGCGATCGCCGGCCACGCCTGCGGCACGATCACCGAACGCAACGTGCGCAGCGGTCCGGCGCCGTCGATCGAGGCCGCTTCGTCCATCTCGCGGGGGATGGTCAGGAAGTACTGCCGTAGCAGGAAGACGCTGTAGGCGTTGCCGAAGAAGGCCGGCACGAGCAGCGGCAGCCAGGTGCCCACCCACCCGATCTGGGCGAAGATCGCATAGGTCGGGATCAGTGTCACCGCGGTGGGCAGGAAGATCGTGGCGATGAGCAGGGTGAACAGCGGTCCGCGGCCGGGGAAGCGGAAGCGGGCGAAGCCGTAGGCGACCAGCGTGCACGACAGAACGGTCCCGATCGTGCTGATCACCGCGAGGGCGATGGTGTTGAGCAGCAGCCGGGGGAAGTCGATGAGTTTCCAGACCGCGGCGTAGTTCGACCAATGCGGCGCCAGGGTCCAGCTGGGTTCGAGGGTACGCCAGGAACCCTGCCAGGTGACGGTCCCCTTCTCCGGCGCCGCCGGGTCGACGAACTCGCTCTCGGCGCGCCCCTTCTTCACCAGGGCGAGTTCGCGGACCGCGCCGTCGACCGGCACCCGGTACACGTCGTACCGCCGGCCCTCATGGGTGAAGGTACGCGGGTCGGACGGCAGCAGCGGCGCGTGCGCCTGGCTGACCTGCCGCTCGCTCTTCAGCGACGACAGCATCATCTGGACGAGCGGCGACAGGAACGCCACGACGATGCCGAACATCACGATCGTCATCAGCGCCGTCCGGATGCGGCGGGCCGGGGTCGGGGTCACCGGGTCACCTCTCGCTCGTGTAGTGGACCCACCGCCTGGACAGCCGGAACAGCACCAGGGTCACGACGAGGGTGATGACGAACAACAACCACGCCAGCGTCGAGCCGTAGGACATCTCCTGATAGGTGAAGAAGGTCTGGTACAGGTAGAGGTTGAAGAAGCGGGTCGCGCCGCCGGGGTCGCCGGTGCCGTTGAAGAGCACCAGCGGGATGAGGAAGTACTGCATGACCTCGACGACCGCGAGGACCAGCGTGTAGAAGATCACCGGCGACATCATCGGGATCGTCACGTGCCACAGCCGGCGCCACCATCCGGCGCCGTCCAGCCGGGCGGCGTCGTACAACTCGGTGGGGATGCCGCGCAGCCCCGCCAGGTTGATGATGATGCCCGAGCCGAGCCCCCACAGGCCGATCATGGCGAGCCCGGGGATCACCCAGGCGGGGTCGCTCAGCCAGCTCGGCGCACCGCCCACGCCCAGCCAGTGCAGCGCGGTGTTGATCCAGCCGTCGTCGACCAGCATGTTCTGCCAGATCAGCGCGCCGGCCACGAACGGCACCACGTACGGCATGAACAGCAGCACCCGCACCAGCCCGGCGCCGCGCAGGTACCTGCTGTTGACCGCGACCGCGAGCAGGAACGGCAGGGCGACGACCAGCGGCAGCCAGAGCAGGGCGAAGCGGGCGGTCACCCACAGCGAGGCCCACGCCTGCTGGTCGGCGAAGAGCCGCCGGTAGTTCGCCAGGCCGACGAACATGAGCGGCTCCTGCTCGGCCGGCGAGATGTTGAGGAAGGTGAAGACGAACGTGGCCGCCATCGGCAGCGCCGTGAACGCGAGGAACCCGATGATCCACGGAAGGACGAACAGGAATCCGTACCGGGCCTCCCGGCGGGCCGGCCGGGACATCGTCTCGCCCCTCATGAGCGGTTCCACGCCGCCTGGATCTCCTCGCGCATCTCCTTGAGCTGGGCGTTCATGTCGAGCCCGCCCTTGGTCATCCAGCGGCTGCGGTAGGTGCCGAGGATGGTGAGCGTCTGGTTGTACTTGGGCGTGTACGACTCCGAGTGCGGGTTGTCGGCGAACGCCACGCTGTCCTTGGCGACCTGCCAGTCGACCTTGTGGGTGAACTGCCCGGCCAGCTTGGCGAAGAAGGCCTCCTGGTCGGCGGTACGGGCGGGCATCGCGCCGTACGCGGAGAGCAGTTCCTGGGAGGCCGGGCCGACCAGGTAGGCCAGGAACTCGAAGGCCTCGGCGGGGTGCTTGCTGCCGGACAGGATCCGGAAGGTGTCCGCGCTGGTGGGCGAGGTGGTCCTGCCCTTGTACGAGGGCATCGCGGCCAGGTCCCAGTCGTCGCCGGCGCCGGCCACGCCGTAGGTGGACCACAGGAAGTTGACGCTCATCGCGACGTGCCCGGAGAAGAAGGAGGCGCCGTCCCCGTTGAACTGCTCGCTCTCGAAGACGGGGCCGGTCATGATGAACCGGTCCTTCCACATGCCGTCGTAGAAGAAGCGCCAGGCGTCGGCCCAGGCGTCGGGGATCTTCACGGTCTTGCCGTCGCCCGTGTCCAGCGATCCGGAGGCGAAGGCGGCGCCCTGGTAGCGCAGGTCGTCGCGGGCCGGTTCGAAGCCGTACTGCACGATCTCGCCGGGGTCGAATCCCGCCTGGGTGGCGTCCTTGCCGTTCTTGTCGACGGTGAGCCTGAGGGCCAGTTCCCTGAGCGTGTCGTAGTTCCACTCGCTCTGGCGGCCGTCGGGCCAGGTGTACTTCTCGCCGTACTTGTGCGGCGGCTCGGCCAGACCGGCCTCCTCGAACATGTCGGCCTTGTAGTACAGGGTCGACGGGTAGATCGCGAAGGGGATTCCCTCCTGCACGGAGCCGATCCGGTAGAGGTCGGCGCTGCCCTTGGCGTACGGGCTGAGGTCGAAGCCGCTGGACCTGATGAGGGGAGCCAGATCGAGCCACCGGCCGTGGAAGGCGGCGGCGCCGCCGACACCGACGGGACCGGCGAGGTCGGGCCCGTTGCCGGAGGCGATCTGGGTGGCGAGCGTGTCGCGGGCGGAGTCGTAGGTGACGACCTCGAGCTTCACCCTGATCCTGCGCTGGGCGGCGTGGAACTTCTCGATCACCTTCTGCTGCACCTTGACCTGCTCGGCCTGCTCGCCGGTGCCCAGGCAGCAGTACCAGCGCAGCTCCACCGTCGCGGCGTCACCGCTCGGCGGGGAGGCGGAGCCGCAGGCGGCCAGTGCCACGGCTGATGCGATCGCGACCAGGGCGTTCGATAACCGATTCACGTGTCTCTCCCGAGGCTGGGGTTCGGGGGGCGGGCGATGGAGAGCTCGAAGGAGAGGCGGGCGCGGTCGCCTCTCACGTAACTGCGGGTGAACTCGACGGGCTCGTCGCCGGGGCCGAAGGCGATCCCCTCGACGAGCATGGCGGGGCGTTCCACCGGCTGGTCGAGCAGGCGGGCCTCGTGGGCGCGCAGCCGTACCGGCTCGATGACCTCGCGGGCGCGCACGATCCTGGCCCCGTAGTGCTCGCCCAGCAGGCTGTAGAGGGAGTTGCGTTCGAGGTCGTGGTCGAGCAGCCCCGCGAAGCGGTCGGCCGGCAGGTAGACCTGCTCCAGGATCAGCGGCTCGCCGTTGGCGATGCGCAGGCGCTCAAGGTAGACGACCTGCGCGCCGGCGGCCAGGGCCAGTGCGGCGGCGACCATCTCTCCCGGCCTCTCGATCCCCGACTCGATCAGCCTGGTGTCCGGGTCCATGCCGTGCATGTGCATGAGGTCGGCGAAGCTCTGGCTGGTGCCCATGTCGACCTCCAGCCGGGAGTGCAGGACGAACGTGCCGCGTCCGCGGGTGCGCTCCAAGCGGCCCTCGCGGGCCAGCTCGGCCAGGGCCCGCCGGACCGGGATGAGGCTGCATCCGTAGCGGCGGGCCAGCTCTCTTTCCGGTGGCAGGCGGTCTCCGGCCTGCCATTCCCCCTCGTCGAGCGCGGTGCTCAGGTCCAGGTAGACCTGGTGGTGGAGGGGGATCGGACCGGCTTCGAGCCGATAGCGGGCCATCGGGCGTTCGCTTCCTTCCGGAATCTGCCAAGCGGTTGTTTGATGACAATGTTGTCAGCAACACCGACACTGATCACAGCCGCTACCTCTGTCAAGGCGGCCCCGACTCAGAGGCAGGTGCAAGGCGTGACGCAGTCACCCCTAACCCGACCGGCGCCCTGGCGAGTGGCGCTGACCTTCGACGTCGAGCACGGCGACCAGCCCGCTCACCCGGACGGCACCCGGCACGTGCTCGAAACGCTCACCGAGCGCAAGACCGTGGGGACCATGTTCATCCAAGGACGCTGGGCCCAGGCCAACCCCTCGCTGGCCGAAGAGCTGGCCGCCCGCGGTCACCTCATCGGCAACCACTCCCATCACCACGCGCCGATGAGCTGGTTGTCGCCCAAGGCCTTCAAGCTGGACGTACAGCGCGCCGAACGCGCCATCCGCCGCGCCACCGGCCACGACCCGCGTCCCTGGTTCCGCTGCCCGTTCGGCGACGGCAGCGAGGACCCGGCGATCCGGTCCGCACTGGACCGGCTCGGCTACCGGGAGACGAGCTGGCACGTGGACCCGTTGGACTGGCGCGGCAAGGCCACCGGGCCGGGCGTCGCCCGCCTGGTCATCGAGGAGGCCACCGCGCACGGCGACGGCGCCGTGGTGCTGTTCCATCCATGGACCAAGGCCACCGGCCGTGCCCTGCCGCTGGTCATCGACGGTCTGCGCGCGGCCGGTGCCCGGTTTGTCCGCATGGACGAACTCGCATGAACCGCCCACCGTGGGAGTGGCCGATGAGGTCGTTGTTCGTGGAGTTCCCGAAGCCGGGCCAGGTGCGAGTGGCGCACGAGGACGTCGCTCCTCCGGGCTTCGGCGAAGTGCTGTGCCGCACCACGCTGTCGCTGATCAGCCCCGGCACCGAGCTGGCCTGTCTGCGCGGCGAGTTCGACCCCGGCACCAACTGGGAGGAGTGGGTGCGTTACCCGTTCCGGCCCGGGTACAGCATGGCCGGGATCGTGGAGGCGGTCGGCGAAGGCGTCACGACGTTACGTCCCGGTGACCGCGTGCAGAGCTACGCGCCCCACCAGGAACTGGTCACACTCACCGAGCGCGAGGCCCGGCTGCTGCCCGGCGGCGTGACGGCCGAGGAAGCGGTGTGGGTCCCCCTCGTCGTCACCGCGGCGGCGGGCACCGCCAGAGCCGCGATCACCCTGGGCGAGACGGTCGTGGTCCTCGGACTCGGCCCGGTGGGTCAGCTGGTCGTCCAGTACGCGGTCGCGCACGGAGCCTCCCGCGTCGTCGCCGTCGACACCGATGCCAGGCGGCTCGACCTGGCGCGGGCGAGCGGCGCGAGCGACCTGCTCACGGCCACCGCGGCCGACGCCCGCGCCGCCGTCGCCGACCTGACCGGCGGCCGGCTCGCCGAGGTGGTCTTCGACGTCACCGGCAACCCCGCCGTGCTCTCCCAGGCGGTACGGCTGGCCCGGACGCTGGGCCGGGTCGTCCTTCTCGGCGACACGCCCACGCCGTCCCGGCAGATGCTCGGCCCCGGCGTGGTCAGCAACTCGCTGACCATCCTCGGGGCGCACGCCGACCTCGTCTCCGACGACCCGTCAGCCGGCCCGCTCAACCGCGACGCGGTGACCGGGTTGTACTTCCGCCGCCTCGCCTCCGGCACGTTCCGCACCGCCGGGATGATCTCCGAGCGGGTGTCCCCCATGGACGCGGCAGCCACCTACGCACGCCTGCGAGACGGCGGCGCACCGGCCGGAGCACTCTGCTTCGACTGGACCGACGCGAAAGGGGAACAGTGACCCGGCCCTGGCCCGCAAGCGCGGAGATCGCCCGGTCCGTCCTGCCTTGATGTGCTCGCCTGCCGCCCGGCTCGCTCGTCGAGGCCCGCGGCGCCGGAGTAAGCCTTTTGTGGCTGTCATCCGGTTTCGTTCGGGTAGCGTCGCCGGTTGCCGTCGGCGATGATCGACGCGACGTGACCGCGCTGCGAAGGGGTCGGACATGACGTGGCACCCGTGGAGACGGACGTTCCTCGCGGCGGGGGCGGCCGTGGTCGGCTTCGACCCGTCCACGCGCACGTGGGTCACCGACGCCGCCCGGTCTCAGGGGATGGTCGACCTGCCGCTGCTGAAGGGCAAGGTGATGACCGATCCGGCCTCCCGCGGCCAGGCGGCCGACGACTTCGGGCACCTGGTCCACCGGACCCCCAGGGCCGTGCTGGAGCCCGGCGACGTCACGGACATCATGCTGATGATGAGGTACTGCCGGACGCACGGTCTCCAGGTGGCCGCGCGCGGTCAGGGACACGCCACCTTCGGCCAGGGCCAGGTAGAGGGCGGTCTGATCGTCGACATGACCCCGCTCAACGCGGTCGAGGTGCGGGAGGACACGGCCGTCGTGGAGGCGGGCGCGCTCTGGAGCAGCTTGGCGCAGGCAACCCTGGCCCATGGCCTGACCCCTCCGGTCTTCACCGACTACCTGGAGCTCTCGGTCGGCGGCACGCTCTCGGTGGGCGGTGTCGGCGGCCAGACCCACCACCACGGATCCCAGGCGGACAACGTCGTGGAACTGGAGGTCGTCACGGGGGACGCCGCCCTGAGGAGATGTTCCGCGCAACTGCGCCGCGACCTCTTTCATGCGGTGCTGGCCGGCAGAGGACAGTGCGGCATCATCACCAAGGTCACCATGCGCCTGCGGCCCGCCCCCGCGACGGTCCGCCACTACCTGCTCTCCTACCCGAGCGTGGCCGCGCTGACCGCCGACCAGCGGCGCGTGGTCCACGACGGCCGCTTCGCCTACGTGGAGGGAGAGCTCGGGCTGCCCACCAGCTCCGCCGGCTGGAGTCACCAGCTTGAAGCGGTCGCCTTCTTCGACGGTACGACCCCGCCCGACGACGCCGAACTGCTCGACGGCCTGGGCGACCAGCCCGGCGACCGGCAGATCCAGGACATGTCCTACTTCGACTTCCTCAACCGGCTCGCCGCGGGCGTCGCCGATCTGAAGTCCGCAGGCGAGTGGTACCGCCCGCACCCCTGGTGGAACATGTTCCTGCCGGCGAGCCGCGCCGACGCCTTCGTGGAGGCCGTCATCAAGGACCTGACCGAGACCGAGGTCGGCGCCAGCGGCGTGGTCCTGCTCTATCCCTTCCCCCGCGCCCGCCTGCGCCTGCCCCTGCTGCGCGTGCCCGACGAGGAGACGGTCTTCCTCTTCACCCTGCTCAGAACCGCCTCGCACGGAGCCGGGAGCCCGGAGGACATGGTGGAGGCCAACCGTTCCCTCTACCTGCGCGCCCGAGCCGCCGGGGGTTACCAGTACCCGGTCGGCTCCATACCCACCACGCCCGAGGAGTGGCGCACCCACTACGGCCCCGCATGGGCCGCCTTCGAGGCGGCCCATGAACGCTACGACCCCGACGGAATCCTCACCCCGGGCCAGGGCGTCTTCCCTCCGGGACCGTGACGTCCCCGCCCGCCGACCCGGCCTCAGGGGTTCTGGAAGGTCACTTCCGGGTTGGCGGGTGACGGGCCGTTCAGCAGGGGCTGGTTCTTGCCGCGGAGGTGCTGGTCGAAGAAGGCGCCGACGTACGCCGTGGTGATCTCGCCCGATCGCTTGCCCGACAGGGGCGCGGAAGGGTCCACGATCCCGACCTGGGCGCCCAGGATGGGCAGGTCGATGAAGGTGAAGTGGCCGGAGTCGGCCACGGTCAGCCAGCGCTTCCAGCCGTCCAGGCGTGGCCAGTCCCGTCCCCAGGTGGTGTCGGCGGAGCCGGGTGAGTGCTGGACCTTGGTGCCGAGCATGAGGAACGGCCGCCCGTCGAGCCCGGAGACCGGGACCGGGGCGAAGAACGAGCCGTCCAGGTTCGCCCCGGCGCGGACCCGCTGGTCGGCGGCCATGACGCTCGCCGCGGCGTTGCCGCCGAGCGAGTGGCCCGCGGCGCCGATCCGGCGCGGGTCGATCATCTGCCAGTGCCTCCAGGCGGGCGCGGACCGTACGGGGCGGGTCAGCCGGTCGATCACGAAGGACAGGTCGGCTGCCCGGCCGACCGCGGCCTTGGCCATCAGCTCCTTCTCCGCCTCGTCGGTGGGGGCGCTCTCCACCGTCTCGCATGCGACGCAGGTCAGGGTACGACCGCCGGGGAAGGTCGCGCCGAACGACTCGTAGGCGTGATCCACAAGGGCGACGACGTAGCCCTTGGAGGCGAGGTCCTCGGCGAGGGTGGTCAGGGTGGCCCGGTTGAGGGTGAACCCCGGGGAGAGCACCACCAAGGGGTGCCTGCCGCCGACGGGACGAGCGTTCAGGTGCGCGTTCGTGCTGACGTCGGCGAGTTGCTCGGCCTTGAAGACGGTGTCGAGCCTCTGCCCCTTGAGAAGCAGCCGAGCCTCGTCGACGGTCATGTACGGCGCGGCGCTCCCGCCGGTGCGCGCCGGGAAGTACACCGACACCATCAGCTCGCGTGCGGCCGCGGGCATCCACGGGTCGCGGCGGCCGGCGTCGACGAGATGCAGGGTGTCGCGCCCCACTTCGTACTGGCCGGTGGGCCGCGGGATCGCGACGCGTACG
Organism: Nonomuraea sp. NPDC049607; assembly: GCF_040675375.1. Lineage (NCBI taxonomy): Bacteria > Bacillati > Actinomycetota > Actinomycetes > Streptosporangiales > Streptosporangiaceae > Nonomuraea > Nonomuraea sp. NPDC049607. The sequence continues at coordinate 49,232 of NZ_JBFAOV010000046.1, read as the reverse complement.
TCGGAGGTGTCCGCGGTGGAGGCGGCGGCGGGCGATGCGGCCGCCGCCGGGAGGGCCAGCGCCAGGGCGAGGAGGAAAGGTGCGGGGTTACGGCGAGTTCTGATCATGCACAGAACTGTAGAAACGACGCCACCACCCCCCACATGCCCGAAAGACAACTTCGGCCCCTTACTTTCGTCAGGGAGTGGAGCCCGTCGGGTGGCGGCCGATAATGAGCGAATGATCAACGTGGGTCGCGCCGGCGGGGTTGCGATGGTCCGGGCTGCCAGGTTCTCCGGTCGGAGCGCCGACGGCGCGATCGCGGCGGTCACCACCGCGGCCACCCTCGGTCCGCTGCTGGTGGACGGTCCCAAGGCGTGGTGGGTCGTCGCCCTGGGCGCGCTCGCCTCCGCACCCGTCTACTGGCGCAGGCGCGCGCCCATGGCCGTGGCGCTGGTCGTCGGCGCCGCGATGACCGCCATGGTCTTCTGGGAGAAGCCGTTCCTCCCGTTCGGCCCCCTGGTCGCCGTCCACACCATCGCCGACGTCAGCCCCACGTGGAAGCGCCTGGCAGCGATCCCGGCGATCGCCGCCATCGTCGGCGTCTCCCTGGCGCTGCCGGGGGAGGACAGCGAGACCTTCCGCCTGATCGGCACCGCCTTCGTGGCCGCCTATGCGCTGGGCACCAGCGCCCGGGCGAACCGGTCACGTACCGCGGAACTGGCCGAACGGGCCCGTCGCCGTGAACAGGAGCACATCGCCGCGGTGGCGGAGGAACGGGCGCGGATCGCTCGTGACATGCACGACATCATCACGCACGCCGTCGGGCTGATGGTCGTTCAGGCGGAGGCCGGGCCCGTGGTCGTACGGAGCGACGCGCCCAGGGCCGAGGCCGTCTTCGACGCGATCGCCGACACCGGCAGGGAAGCGCTCACCGAGCTGCGCGGCCTGCTCACGGCGCTGCGCACGTCGGCCGTTCCGGCCGGGGAGGACCTCGGGCCCGCCCAGCCGACCCTGGACGGACTCGCCTCACTGGCCGAACGCAGCGGCCTGGACGTGGTCATGACCGTGGACGGCGAGCGGCGGCGGATCTCCGGCAGCCTGGAAGCCGCCGTGTACCGGATCGTCCAGGAAGCCCTCACCAACGTGCGCAAACACGCCGGGGCGCGCAACGTACGGCTGCGACTGCGCTGGACCGCGCGGGAACTGCTCGTCGAGATCGCCGACGACGGCGGCGGACCACGTCGCGACGGCGGCGGCTACGGCCTGACAGGCATGCGGGAACGAGCGACCACCTACGGCGGGACACTCACCACGGGACCGGGACAGGACGGCGGATTCCTTGTCAGGGCCGTCTTTCCGCTTGAATAGCGCGCATGCTGCGCGTGCTCATCGCCGACGACCAGGATCTCTTCCGCGCCGGGTTCGGCCTGATCCTGGGTGCCCAGCCGGACATGCTGGTGGTGGGCGAGGCGTCCGACGGTGACGAGGCGATCGCGCTGGCTGGGCGGCTGCGTCCGGACGTGGTCCTGATGGACGTGCGGATGCCGAACAGGAACGGCATCGAGGCCACCAGGGAGATCTGCGCGACCACCTCCGCCAAGGTGCTTGTCCTGACCATGTTCGACCTGGACGAATACGTCTACGACGCCGTCCGCGCGGGCGCCAGCGGCTTCCTGCTCAAGGACATCCGCCGCGACGAGCTGGCGCACGCGGTGCGCACCGTGGCCGCCGGTGAGGCGTTGCTGGCGCCCGCCGCCACCCGCAGGCTGCTGGAGAACCTGGTCAGACGGCCGGCTCACGGCCCGATGCCACGGCTGGCCGGACGGCTGGAGGCGCTCACCGAGCGGGAACGCGAAACGCTCAGGCTGGTCGCCCGCGGACTGTCCAACGCCGAGATCGCCGCCGCGCTCGTGGTCACCGAGCACACGGTCAAGACGCACGTCAGCCGCATCCTGACCAAGCTGGACCTGCGGGACCGGGTGCAGGCGGCGGTGTTCGCCTACGAATGCGGCCTCGTGGTCGCCGGTGAGAGTGACATCGGAGATCACACTCACGACTGACGCGCCACCAGGGTGGCCGCGAGCAGCATCGTCGGCATGAAACGTGTCCTGATCGCGCTCGCCGCGGCCCTCGCCTCGGCTGTCCTGCTGCACTTCGGCACCGGGCTGCACCCCGTGGCCTGGCTGACGTGGCTCGCTCCCTTGCCCGTGCTGCTCGCCGCCCCCCGGGTCAGGGGCGGCTCGGCCTTCGCCGCGGGCGCCCTCGCCTGGCTCGGCGGGCAACTGCAGTGGTGGCCGTACTTCACCGGGACGATCGAGACGCCCGTCCCGGTGGCGGCCGGTCTTCTCGCCGGGCCGGCGCTGCTGTACGGCCTCGGCGTGCTGCTTCACCGTTCGCTGCTGGCCAGGCGGCGGCCGCTGTCGGCCGTGCTCGCCGTACCGGCGCTGTGGGTCGGCGTCGAATACCTGATGGCGCTGGCCGGACCGCACGGCGCCTGGTGGAGCCTGGCATACACGCAGGCCGACGTGCTGCCCGTCGTGCAGACGGCCTCCGTCGCCGGCGTCTGGGGGATCACCTTCCTGCTCCTGCTCGTGCCCGCCGCCGCGGCCGTACTTCTCGCACCGGGCGCGACCCGCCGGCTCCCTGTCGCGGTGACCGCGGGCGCGCTGGTGGCGCCGGCCCTGGCGTACGGTCTCGTGCGGCTCGGCACCGGCCAGGACGGCGGGCAGCACCGCGAAGTCGCGCTGATCTCCACCGACAACCCGCTCGACACCGCGGAACTGGACACCCCGCAGGGGCGTGACCTGCTCCGGCGCTACGGCCGGGCCGTCGAGGCGGCCGCCGCCCGCGGTGCCGGGATCGCGGTGCTGCCGGAGAAGACGTTCGGGGCGGCCACCGCCCGCCTGCCGCTGGCCAGGCCGGGAGTGACGGTCGTCGCCGGCCTCGCGCTCGGCACCGGCGCGACGCGGACCAACAGCGCGCTGGTCTACCCGTCCGGCGCCCGCTACGACAAGCACCACATGATTCCCGGGCTGGAGTCGGAGTTCACGTCCGGCAGCACGCTGACCATGCTCGGCCCGACGACGGGCCTGATCATCTGCAAGGACCTCGACTTCCCCTGGCTGGTACGCCAGTACCGCCAGGCCGGCGCGACGGCGCTGCTCGCCCCCGCCTGGGACTTCGACGACGACGCCTGGCTGCACAGCCGCATGGCGATGGTCCGCGGGGTGGAGAGCGGGTTGTCGGTGGTCCGCGCGGCCCGCCAGGGCTTCCTCACGGTGAGCGACACCCGGGGACGGGTGCTGGCCGAAGGCCGCAGCGGCGAATCCGGCGTGGAGACGGTGTTCGCGGCGCTGCCGCAGCAGGGCGCCTCGACCGTCTACACCAGCCTGGGCGACTGGGCCGCCTGGTCCTCGGTCGCGATGCTGCTCGTCGCACTCGCCGGACTCCGCATCGCCGCCCCGCACAGGATGCCGGATCAGCAGCCTTTGGCGGGCTGAACCCCGTGCGAGGCACGATCTTCCCACGGACGGGAGGCGCCCTGTCACGACCGGGGATCTGATCAGGACACCGAGGTCAGGTGGCCGTATCTGGACAGGGCCGTGGCCAGGTCGCCGGATTCGCCACGGAGAACCGCGTCCAGGAAGGCGATGGTGGCCTCCGCGGTGATGCGCGGCCCGGCGGTCCGGCCGAGCGAGCCGACGAGCGCGGGCAGGGGCGGCAGGAAGAGCGGGGCGTCGGTGAAGGTGAGGTGCGCCGTGCCGGGGACGGTGAGCCGGTAGCTCGTCGCCGTGCTGAGCTGAAGCACCCGCGTGAGGCGCGGGATGTATTCCGGCGTCTCGCCCGGTTCGACGTCGTGGGTGAGCGCGAGCACGGGCTGGTGGAACGGTCGCGTCACGGGGTCGCGGGGGAAGCCGTCCAGGTCGATGACGGCTGCGAACCGGGGGTCCTGGCGGGCGGCCTGCAGGGCGGCGGCGCCTCCGAGGGAGTGGCCGGTCGCCGCGGCGCGGCGGGTGTCGAGCCGCCCGGTCAGGAGGCCGGGGATCTCTCCACGGTCCAGGCGGCCGAGCTGGGTGAGCACGAAGCTGAGATCGGTGGCCCGGACCGCCGTCCACCCGGCCGCGCGCCTGTCGTCCTCCGCCTGGTCGCCGGTGGCCGCGACCCGGGTGCGGATCGTCCGGCCGTCGGTGAGGGTGACGACGGCCGAGTCGTACGGGTGGTCGAGGGCCGCCACGACGTACCCGCGGCCGGCCAGTTCCTCGGCCCAGGCGGTGTTCTGGGTGCGCACGCCGCCGAGCCCGGGCGAGAACAGCACCACGGGGAACCGGTCGCCTCCGCCGGCCACCGGCGCATCGGGCACCGAGTTCGTGCGGGCGCGTGGCGGCTCGTCGAGGATGAAGCCCGGAAGGCCCAGGTAGTCGGCCTCACCACGGGCGACGAGCTGTGCTTCTCGCATGGTGCGGCCGAGGTACCGGGCCCGCTGGGCGGCCGGGGGAGCGTCCTGCGCGGGATACCAGAGCTGGACGACGACCGTCCGCTTGTCATCGGTCCGGGACGTGGCGATCTCCGCGCGATCAGGGTCGCTCCATTGCACGACGGTGGTGCCGACGGCGTAGGCGCCCGACGGCTCGGGGAACACGGGCACGGGCAGCGCCCACGCCGCCACCGCGCCCGCGAGGATCAGGGCCAGGCAGGCCGCCGATCCCGGCAGGGCCAGCCACCATCGAGCCCGCCGTACGGGCCGTCCGGCACGCCATCGCAGCAGTGAAGGAGCAGCGAACGCCAGCGCGATGGCCCCTCCCGCGAGGACGGGGAGGAGTTGCCAGCGGATCCCGAGCACGGCCAGCACGGTCGCGGACACCGCGAGGAGCGCCGCGCCGGCCAGTGTCGAGAGGTGGCGCGCCCTGGGCGGCAGCCAGCGGGCCGGCACCAGTGCGACTGCGGATGCCAAGGCCGCGAGCTCTACGGGGGAGAGCCCGAACACGGTCACGTTCATGTGATCACCGTGGCGGAACGACCTCGGCCGGACATCGGGCCCAGTACCGAGAGTCGCCTGCGACCCCGGTATGACCCTTCGCGCCCCGTCTGCGACTGTGGGCTGATCTCTGCCCCGACCACGCGAAACCTCGGCGGAACGGGTTCCGGCCCTCATGCGATTTCCTCACCGGAAGATGTGGATGTTCTCCCGGACCCAGTCGTGAAGGGTCAGCGGCGGCTGGCCGGTGAGCCTTTCGACGGTGTCGAAGATCTGCCGGTCCCAGGCGGTCGATTGGCGCTTGAGCTCCAGCAGCGCCTCCAGCCGAGGCCCCGACCAGCCGAGGCGGTCGAATTCCGCTGGTGGACAGCTTGACCAGATGGGACGCTCCGGCCCGGGCCGCCGCGGCGACCAGGTTGCGTTCCTGGACGGGGCCGTCGGGGCCGTAGCCGGGCGGCAGGACGAAGACCTTGTCGACGCCGTCGAGTGCGGCGTCGAGGGTGTCGGGCCGGTCGAAGTCGCCGGTGGCGACTCGACGCCGGTGGGGAACGTGGCCTTGGCGGGATCGCGGGTCATGGCCCGGACGAGGACGTTCCGGTCGGCGAGCAGGGCGAGGAGGAACAGGGACAGGGCCGGCCCGATCGACGCGATCGCGATGGAGCACCGGGCCGGCGTCGATGCCCGCGCACAGCAGCCCGATCAGCGCGAACAGGACCATGCTCGCGAGGGGATGGTGGCGCCGGCGGGCGCGGTCACGGCAGGTGCGGAAGAACGGGAAGTCACGAAGATCCTGGCGATCAGAGAAGCAAACTCCGGCGGAGCCTGCGAACGAACGGAAGAACATCGGCCCTGAACGGGCGACGGAGATGGGATCGGTCAGGCGTGAACCTGACGCGAACCGGCCTGCTCGGCCCTCTCAACCCTGATCCACCCGCTCGCGGGCTTGTCGATCAAGGTCCTTCATGTGTTCGTCTGGTCTCCAGGCTCCCGATTGATCGCCAGGATGCGGAAAGTCCGGAGTTGATCAACCGGACGGCGGCGACGCCAACACTCCAGGCCAGGGCGCTGCAACTTCGGACCGGCCGGTGAACGTCCGCAGACCCGCCGGGCCGCCCTGGACGGCGGGGTGGCCGATGGCGTCCAGGGAACGGCGTGCGCGGGTGGCTAGTGCGGTGACCGCTAACGTTCACCGGGTTCAGTGACCTGCGGCCGGTCAGTCGTCGTTGACCAGCCACTGCCGTCCGTCGATCAGCTCCCGGACCGCGTCGAGCTGTCCGGCGTGCGTCGCAGTGTCGACGATCACGTGCATCAGCACTTCGCGCAAGGACCCCAGCCGCCATGACCCCGAACCGAACATCTTCGTCGGCCACCAGGCCGGCACGGCATCGATCGCCGTCGCCCCGATGACCATGTTCGACTGCTCAATCGTCCGTCGATACCGCGCGAGCACGTCCGGACCGGAGAACTCCTCGGGGACCTTCCAACCGAACTCGCCGACCACGAGCGTGTCGATGACCTGGCGATCGGCGGTCATCGCGCCGCGAAACCAAAGCGCCTCGGACCAGGTCAAATGGTGCACCAGGTCGCGGGGCGACCAACCGGAGGGCAGCACCACCTGGCGTAGTTGCTCCTCGCCAAGGCCGTCCAGGATGCCCAGGACGTGCTTGCGCTGCGAGTCCAGGTAACCGACCAGTGTTTCGCGCTCCACGGCCTTGCCCTCCCCACGATATTTGCCGACGTCAGACCATACAACAACGGGATCGGCAACCGCGTGGATCAACGTGAGCGCGGTCAAGCCGGTGCGTTGTCCACCCGGTGAACGTTCACGGTCACCGCACTAGCCGAGGAACGCCGTCCGGTTCTCCTCGGCCCAGGAGGCGAACGTCCGCGCGGGCGTCCCGGTCAGTTCCTCCACGAGCGAGGTGAGCTCGATCGGCCGGCCGTCGCAGCCCTTCCAGTAGTCCAGCAGGGCGTCCGCGAGGGTCGCGTCCATGTACTGCGCCATTTCGGCCTTCCACTCCTGCCTGGTGACGGGTGTGATCGCGATGTCCCGTCCGGTGACGCGCGAGAGGGTCTCGACCTGGTCGGTGAACGTGAGCGACTGCGGTCCGGTCAGTCTGTACGTCCTGCCGCCGAGGGCGGGGTCGGCCAGGACGGCAGCCGCCACCGCCGCGATGTCCGCCTCGTGGATGGCGTCGACGTGCGCGTGCGGGTAGGGCAGGGTGATCGGCCTCCCCGACTTGATCGCCCAGGACCACGCCATCGCGTTGCCGCAGAAGGTGCCGGGCCGCAGAACGGTGCTCGGCACGGGTGAGGCGGCCAGGGCGCGTTCGGAGACGAGATGCGAGGCGGCCAAGGGGCTGCTGTCGGGGTCGGGCGTGAGCACGGCAGCAGAGGACAGCAGCACGACGTGCTCGACCCCGGCGGCCTCGGCCGCCGCGGCGAACTCCTGCGCGTGTGACGGTTCGGCGTAGAGGAAGACCGAGGTCACGCCTGCGAGCGCGGGAGCGAAGGTGGTCGGGTCGCCCAGGTCGCACCTGACGACGGACGGGTCGGCGGGGGCCTTGGAGGCCGGTCGTACGGGCAGGCCCTGCTCGCGCAGGAGGCTGATGAGCGCGGTCGCGACAGCGCCGCGGGCGCCCGTGACAAGAGTGGTCATGTCAGTACAGATCCCCTCACAGGCTCGCGCCACCTTGAGCGCGGCGCCTGTCGATAGAATGAAGGCGTGACACAGAAGTTGTGTCGCGCAAGTATTGCGTGACGCACATTATGAGGAGGATGGAGCCGCCCGTGTCAAATCGAGCCGAGACGCTCAAGCGCATCAGCGACGAGAGTCAGCGCCACTACGCGGCCTACACGCTGTTCAACCAGGCCATGGCCGACCGGCTCGGCCTCCATCCCACCGACCTGCAATGCGTGGCCCTGCTGGATCTGGAGGACGGGCCGATCAGCACCGGTGAGATCGCCCGCCTGGCCGGTCTCACCCCGGGATCGGCCACCCGCCTGGTCGACCGCCTGGACAAAGCAGGTCTCGTCGTACGGCACGCCGACCCGGCCGACCGCAGGCGCGCCCTGGTCGCCCTGTCCCCGGAGGCCCGCGCCCGGATCGGTTCGGCCTGGGACGTCCCGGGCAGGGCGTTCGTCGAGATGCTCGACCACTACGACGACGACGCGCTGGCCCTGATCGCCGACTACCTCCACCGGGCCGCTTCGGTGGGCCGCGCGCAGGCGCAGCGCCTCACGGCCTCCAGCTAAGGCATGCTTCGGGCACCCGGACGCCCCCGAGACCCCGTTCGGCAGGACGGTGAAAGCATGGTCTAGCGTGATCGCCATGAAGGCGGCTGCTCGGTATCTGTACTGGTTGGCGTGGGCGCAGAAGGGCCGGGTCGCGCTGGGTGCGACACTGGGCACCCTGTGGACGGTCGGCCTCACGCTCCCGCCGTACCTGCTGTCCAGGGCGATCGACGACAACCTGGCGCCCGGCTGGGTCCTGGCGCTGCTCGGCTCCGGCCTCGCCAACGCCTGGCTGGCGATGATGCGGCACCGCACGATGACCAAGATCCGGATGGACGCCAACTTCCGCACGGTGCGCGCCCTGGTGGAGCAGATCAACACTCTCGGCGCGGACCTGACCAAGCGCACCTCGGCAGGCGAGGTCGTGACGATCGGTATCGGCGACGTCATCACGATCGCCGCCGCGCTGACGGTGACCGGTCCCGGGGTGGGCGCGGTGATCAGCTACGGGGTGGTGGCGGCGCTGCTGCTCCAGGTCTCCGTGGTGCTGGCCGTGGTGGTGCTGCTCGGCGTGCCGGTGCTGGCGATCGTGCTCGGGCCGCTGCTCGGGCGGCTGATGAAGGTGCAGAACGGCTACCGCGAGAGCCAGGGCAGACTGACCACCCGGCTGGTGGACCTGATCGAGGGGCTGCGGGTGCTCAACGCGTTCGGCGGCAAGGACGCCTACGCCGAGCGTTACCTCGCCGACTCGGCGCGCCTGCGCGAGCAGGGTTACCGGGTGGCGTCGCTGACGAGCTGGATCGGCGCGCTGGGCGTCGGGCTGCCCGCGCTGTTCCTGGCAGCGGTGACGTGGCTGGGCGCCAGGCTGGCCGCAGACGGCGCGATCACGGTGGGCGAGCTGGTCGGCGTCTACGGATACATCGCCATGCTGGTGGTCCCCGTTTCGTTCTTCATCGAGGGCAGCTTCCAGATCAGCCACGGCCTGGTCGCCGCCCGGCAGGTCACCCGCTTCCTCGCGCTACGGCCCGGCGACCGCCCCCGCTCCCTCGGGACGCTGGAGATCACGCCGGGAAGCCTTGTGGGACTGGTCAGCGCCCGCCCCGAGGAGAGCGTGGCGCTGCTGGAGAGCCTCGGCGGCTTCGACGGCACCTCGTTGATCGCCGACCACGACGCCGCGCTGTTCGCCGGCACGCTGCGCGAGGTGCTGCAGGGCCGGGGCGCGGCCGACGACGAGACCATCCGTCGCGCCGTCACCGTCGCCGCCGCCCAGGACGTGGTCGCCGGACTGCGCCACGGGCTGGACTCCATGATCGAACCGGCCGGGCGCAACCTGTCGGGCGGCCAGCGGCAGCGGGTGCGCCTGGCCAGGGCACTGGTGGCCGATCCCGAGGTGCTGCTGGCGGTGGAGCCCACGTCCGCGCTGGACGCGCACACCGAATCCCTGCTCGCGCAGCGCCTTCGTGCGGCGCGCGCCGGCCGTACGACGGTCGTCGCCACCACGTCGCCGCTGCTGCTCGCCCATACCGACCAGGTCGTCCTGATCGAGGACGGCCGGGTGTCCGCGACCGGCACCCACCGCGACCTGCTGGAATCCAGCGACGAGTACCGGACGGTGGTGTCATGATCCGCGACCTCCCCGTCGCCGACCGCAAGCACGTGCGGCAGGCGGCCCTGCGACTGATCCGCCGCGACGTCCCCGGGTTCACCGCCACCCTCCTCCTCAACGGCCTGGCGGCGTCCGCGGCCCTGGTCAGCCCGTGGCTGCTGGGCCGCATCATCGACACCATCTCCGCCGGCGGCGCCATCGACGTCCTGGCCGCGGTCGCCGTGGGCGGGGCGCTGCTGCAGCTCATCCTGTCCCGGTACGCCGAGAAGGTCGGCACCCGCTTCAGCGAGCGCACCCAGGAGCACATCCGCCAGGAGTTCCTCGACCGGGTGCTCGCCCTGCCCGCCGCCACGGTCGAGCACATCCGCACCGGAGACCTGACCGCCCGTGGCACCACGGACGTCGGCGTGGTCGGGCGCACCCTGCGCGACGCCGCCCCGGCCGTGCTGATCTCCTCCCTGCAGGCACTTTTCCTCGTCGTGGCCGTCTTCCTGGTCGACCCGCTGATGGGAGCCTGCGGTCTGGTCGCGCTCGCCGGCGTCGCGGCCGCCTCCCGCTGGTACCTGCGCCGCGCCCGCGACGCCTACCTGGAGGAGGGCGCCGCCCGCTCGGAACTGGCCGAACACCTGGCCGCCAACGCCGCCGGCGCCCGCACCATCGAAGCACTCGGCCTCCAGGACCGGCGGACCAGCGCCGCCGAGCGGGTGATCGAGCGCGGGCGGGTCGCCCAGCTCAGAACCCTCTTCCTGCGCGGCGTCCTCTGGCCGTCGGTGGAGGTCTCCGCTCTGCTCCCTCCGGTCCTGGTCCTGCTGCTCGGCGGAGTCCTGCTGGACAGCGGCCAGGTCACCCTCGGCGCCGTGGTCTCCTCCGTGCTCTACCTTCGCCAGCTCCAGCAGCCCGTCGAGACCATCCTCATCTGGATGGAACAGCTGCAGAGCAGCGGCGCCTCCTTCGCCCGGCTCGAAGGACTCCGGACCCCGGCGGCGCGGGCCGACGTGACCGCCCCTGACCCCCAGGACGACCACATCGTGGCGACCGGCGTGCACTTCGCCTACGAATCCACCGACGACGTCGTCACCGGCGTGGACCTGACCGTGCGGCCCGGCGAGCGCCTGGCCGTCGTCGGCCCTTCGGGAGCCGGCAAGTCCACGTTCGGCAAGCTGCTGGCCGGCATCGACCGCCCCCGCCTCGGCACGGTCACCGTCGGCTCGGTCCCCGTCGCCGACCTGTCTCCCGCCCAGCTCCGCAAGCACGTCGTGCTGGTCACCCAGGAGCAGCACCTGTTCCTCGGCACCGTCCGCGACAACCTGCAGCCGGCCGACCCCAATGCCGACGACAACCAGATGGAGAAGGCCCTGGCGGTCGTCGGCGCGGACTGGGTCACCTCACTGGACGACGAGCTCGGTTCGCAGTCCTCCGGCACCGAACTCGGCCCCGACCGGGTGCAGCAGCTCGCCCTGGCCCGGGTCGTCCTGGCCGACCCGCACACCGTCATCCTCGACGAGGCCACCGCCATGCTCGACCCGCGTACGGCCCGTCGCGCCGAACGGTCGCTGGCGGCGGTGCTGGACGGACGTACGGTGATCGCGATCGCGCACCGGCTGCACACGGCGCGGGACGCGGACCGGGTGGTGGTGATGGAGGCCGGACGCGTCGTGGAGGTCGGCGCGCACGACGAGCTGGTCGCGGCCGGTGGGGTCTATCAGTCGTTGTGGAGGGCTCACGCCCCTGAGTCATCGCTCTGACCTGCGAGATCGGTGAATCCGCGTGCACGACACCGACGTGTGCGAACGAGAGCAGTCGGTGTGTCCGTCTCGCGTCTTTCTGCCGGTACGTCGGGACAGGAAACTGCGGACGGCGGCCGGCGGTCAGGGCCGCCGTCACGCGAGCGGAGGAGGGGCCACACGCCGACGCCGGGCCGGTCCCGCGCTCCCTGGAGCCTGAGTGGCCGCCCCTCGCGCACCGGGATCGAGGGTGCTGACCCGGCGCACCGGTCCCCGCCAGATGGGCAGCGGCGCGAATCGCTACTGGGTGGTGGAGCAGACGCGCAACAAGGAATGGACCGCGCCCGACGGCAAGGCCTGATTCGGGTACCGGACGGCGGGGGCGTCCCCGAAGATCGGCCACCCGAAGGTCGTTCAGCAGAACGGACTGACGATCAAGGGCAAGACCGACCTGATCGTGGACACCGGCACGATGCTTCTGCTGTCCGAGGGCCAGACGACCGCGATCAGGGGCAAGCCGTCCCTCAACGAGACCAGCACCCACACCATGCTCGCGGCCGGCTGGACCAACACCGCGCCGGCCGTCCCCACCCTGCCGTAGCGGGGTGACGGCCAAGCGCAACGAGCCTCGCTCGTTCAGCCGGAATTTCATCCAGAGGATCGTTAATGGAGAAAGGTGCCTCCGACCTGCGATGATCGGAGTGCCTAGATTGCCTCGGAGTGAACTTCCTGGTCAAGCAGGGCGTTGATCATCTCCTGGAGTCGGTCGCGTCCGATGGTGCCGAGTGCGCCGGACAGGGCCTGGGCGAGCTTGTCGAACGGGTCGTCCATCGGCAGCTCCTTCACCTTCTCGGCCAGTTCCTGCACGCTCCACAGCCCGTCTTTGTGAATGTGGCCGCCGAGGGACCAGCCATGATTGACCGTGACCGTTCCGCCTCGTACCGACAGCACCTGGCCGGTGAGCGGGCAGGCTGCGCCGGCCAGGTAGGCGGCAACAGGTGCGCAGGCGGCCGGGTGCAGTGGGTCGAACCGGCCCGCCGGCGGTTCCTCGCTCATACCTGGAACGGCGAGAGTGAGGCGGGTCCGGGCCATCGAGGGCGAGATGCAGTTGACCCGCACGCCGTACCGGCCGAGTTCGAGGGCGGCCACGGTGGTCAGCGCCGCGACCCCGGCGTTGCCTGCCGCATAGGAGACCTGCGCGGGCAGCGGGTTGAGCAGCCCGGAGCCGGAGGAGGTGTTGACCACGGCGCGGTCGGCGTGGACCCCTGCCTGATGCCGGTCGCGCCAGTGGCGGGCCGCCCAGTGCGTTACCGCGAAGGTGCCCTTCAGCTTGACGGCCACGACGTCGTCGAAGTCCTCCGCCGACAGGTCGGTCAGGCCCATGTTCCGTTCGATGGTCGCGTTGTTGACCACGACGTGCAGGTCGCCGAAGGACTCCAGAGCCGTCTCCACCATGCGGCGGGCGCCGTCCCAGTTGGTGACGCTGTCGGTGTTGGCCACGGCCTGTCCGCCGTGGGCAGTGATCTCCTCGACGACCTTCGCGGCTACGCCGGCGTCGCCGCCCCTGCCGTCGATGGCGACGCCGGGGTCGTTGACAACGACCTTGGCCCCTTCGGCGGCGAAGAACAGCGCCTCTTCCCGCCCGATGCCGCGCCCTGCTCCGGTGATGAGGACGACGCGTCCGTCCAGACTTCCCATGAACGATCTCCTTCACTGACTGCAGTCTATGTACTGATTCACAGTATGCATTAATTCAGAAGATGTAATAAACTGCCCTGCGTGATGGAGAAGCACGGACTGCGAGAGCGCAAGAAGCAGCGCACCCGGCAGGCCCTCATCGAGGCGGCGGTCCGCCTGTTCGAGGACAAGGGCTACGACCACGTGACGGTGGCCGAGATCGCCGACGCCGCGGAGGTGTCCCCCCGCACCTTCTTCCTCCACTTCCAGACCAGGGAGGATGTGCTTCTGGCCAATGCCGACGTGCGCGTCGATCTGGCGCTGCAGGCGATCGCCGAGCGCCGCGCCGGGGAACAGCTGTCCGAGGTGCTGGTGCGGGCGATGGACCAGATGATCGCCGACACCTGGGACAGCGACCTCCCCAGCGGGCTCGCGGCACTGCGGGCGCGGCTCGCGGCCTCGGTGCCGGCGCTACAGGCACGGCTGCTTCAGCGATACCTCACTGCGCAGGCCGAACTGGCCCAGGCTCTGCAGCGGGCATTCCCCGACAGGCTCGACACGATCACCGCCTCCGCCTTGGTCGGCGCGATGGTGGGCGCGATCAGCGCAGCCGCACTGACCGCGCTGCAGCGCGGCGACGGACCCGGCGAGGTACGGAACGCCATGCGGCAGGCCATGGCTTTGGTGGCGCAATCCGTCACCTGACCCCGTCCATCCGGCCATGTGCGGAAGCCGTAACCAGCTCGCGTGGGGGAGGCGAGTCACCCGCACCGCCTACGCGCTTCCCTGGCTGCTGCTCCCCACGTGCCTGTGGAGGTTGCCGTTCGCCTTTCACTTCGACATGGGCCAGCTCAACGACGCGCCTGTGGCACCGTTGTGGATCAGCATCCCCTATGTCTTCGGGCTCAGCGTGCTCACCGAGCTGGCGGCGCTGCTCAGCATCGGTCTGGATGATGCTCTCCTGGGTCGGCGTCTCCGACAGCATCGCGTACGAGAATGGCTGGTGGCGGGCGCTGGCGATGGTGTCCATCACCCCGACGGCGCTGTGGGGCCCGATAGTGCTCGCCCTGGCCTACTCCTACCACCTGCGCCGCCGCCCCGCCCGCGGTTGAGAGGTCCTGTGGCCGAGAGAGGAGCACAGGTGGCCGAGCCGAAGCCGTGGGAGGTCAGTGACGAGCTGTGGGCGTGGAACACGAACACCGGGATCAAGGCCGTGGCGGCCGGCGCCCACGGCCACACCGAGAACGAACTGCGCGACGTCCGAGATTTGTGCAGGCTCTACGCCGTCCAGATCGCGAACGCCACCTTCGCCGGCCGCAGCGCCAGGCATGCCGTCCCGGACGTGCCCGAGATCGATCGCCTCGCCGAAGAGGAGCCGCGGCCGACCGGCCATGTGTGGAGGAGGCTGCCGGGTCGGGTCCCGGCTCGTCGGCGCGGTCGTTGAGGACGGCTTCGCGCGGTTGGAGCTGAGCAGCATCTTGAGTGCGGGAGCCGAGGTGGAAAGGTCATGAGCATTCCACCAGGAGGTAGTTCACCAGCGCGTTCGCGGCCGTGACCGTCGTCCCCGACCCGTTGTAGTCATTGTCCTGGAGTCCCTGCTCGGAGACGGCGGTCACCTCCCCGACGTCCGGCTCGTTGAGCATCACCGACGTCGGGGAGACACCGAAGCAGATCTGCGAGAGGTCCGGCGTGGGATCGAGCGTGGGGTCGAACTGGGGCCAGAACGACTGCAGGAGGTAGGCCGCCGAGGCCACGCTCGCGCCACCGAGGGCGGGCAGCGGCCCGACGGTCTGGGTCACGGGGGCGACGTTGGGCAGGTAGGCGAGGCCGAGGCCGAGGCCGGTTCCCTCGGGGGTCATCGCGATGACGGCGGCGTCGACCGTGCCCGAGAAGGCCGAGTCGCCGGTCCAGATGCCGCCGGCGACCGCCGACACCGCGGGCGTGCGCGACGTGAGCGGGTACGTGACGCCCACTCCGACGCCGAGGCTCAGGAAGTCGGAGTCGTCCTCGGCGAACGTGTACGAGAAGCCGGAGATGGCCGCGACCGCGTACACCGGCGGATACGACGTCGGCAGCGGCTCCTGCGCCACCTGCGACGACATCTGGTCGACCGGGATTCCATGCTGGTTCTGCATGACGAGCCCGGACGGGTCGTCCGAGCCGATCCAGGCGACGACCGTGACGTAGGTGTAGGACGAGGAGGTGTCGATGTCGTCCATGAGCAGGGTCTGGTTGATGATGACGGTCGTCGAATCCGCTTCGGCGTCGCTGCCCACCTGCAGGGACACGCCGATGTTCTGGATCTGCGCGTTGGGCGGCTGCGTCTGCCAGTTCAGGTAGCTCAGCGCGTAGACGAAGGGCCCCACGGTGCCGGTGAAGGCGAAGGTTCCCGAGCCGCTGCCGGTGATCTTCTGCGTCTGGATGGCGATCGGCATGGTGGCGCTCCTGTCAGGCGAACTGGGCGATGACGGCCATCGTGGCGGTGCTGTCTGAGGTGATGTAGGTTCCGGCGCCCCAGTCCGGGTTGTAGATGTTGAGGGTGAAATTTCCGGATACTTGGGCGCCGGAAATGGTCAGGTCGGACGACTGCATCGCCCCGATGAGCTCCAGAGTGGTGGTGTCCCCGTAGACGATCGTGACGTCCTGGAGCAGGATGGCCGCGTTCGCGATCTGCGAGTAACCGTCGGGGATGGTGAACGTCGCCTGGAACGTTCCCGTCATGCCGTTCTCCTTGTCGGGAGCGGCCCAGGTCACGTCCACCGTCCGCACCACGTCGAACCCCGTCAGGTCGGGAAGGTAGGACAGCAGGCCGACGTCGACGGTGCCGCCGGACTGGAAGTCCGTCAGGGCGGTGGTGCCGTTGACCTGCACCTGGTCGTTCAGCGGCGAGGAGACGCCCGAGCTCAGCGTGAGGCCGCCGATGTAGCCGCGCGAGCCGGTGGCGCTGGCGACGGAGAACCCGGAGAGGAACGCCAGATTCTCGGCGCCGTCGGGGACGTAGATCGGCGGCGAGTCCGCGCCGGACTTCAGGCCGAAGGTCGTCCCGCAGACCGCGGTCGTGACGGAGGTGCCGATCACGGCCAGCGCGGTCACCTGCACCACGCTGGCGGGGTCCGACTCCCCGTCCCAGAAGCAGCGCGCGGTGTCGCCGTTGTAGTCGGTGAGCATGACGTTGCCGCCCAC
The DNA here is from genome assembly GCF_040675375.1 of Nonomuraea sp. NPDC049607. Classification (NCBI taxonomy): domain Bacteria; kingdom Bacillati; phylum Actinomycetota; class Actinomycetes; order Streptosporangiales; family Streptosporangiaceae; genus Nonomuraea; species Nonomuraea sp. NPDC049607. Next base: position 32,851 of record NZ_JBFAOV010000046.1, on the reverse strand, counting down.
GGCGAGGGTGTCGCCGAACAGGTTGGGCGTCAGGGACGCGCCGACGGCTCCCACCGGTTCGGCCCAGTACACCGAGTTGGTCACGTAGTTGAGCAGGAAGCCGCTCAGCGCGACGGCATAGGCGAGGATCTGCTCACCCTGGCCGACGTCGCCGCTGAAGTCGAACACGACCGGCGAGGCGAAGGCGTTGCCCGAGGGCATCTTCTGCGTACGGACGCTGAGATGAGCCATGACTCCTCCTAGAAGCCGAACCGGAGATTCGTGTAGCACAGGTACCCGCCGCCGAGGAGCACCAGCGGCAGGGCGGAGATCGCGACGGTCGCCCACGGGTCGTTGGTCCAGGCCGTCTTGAGGGTGCCGGCGTTGATGTCCCCCCACTCGGCACCGCCCTGGGCCACCACGCCCAGCAGCGACGTCCCCATGCCGAAGCCCAGGTAGGACAGACTCTCCATGCCGACGCCCTGGCGCAGCGGCCGGTCCTCGGCCACGTTGCACATCACCTGCTTCACCGCTCCCTGCACCGCCCCGCCCGGCCCGCCGGACGCCGCCGCGATCAGGCCGCGGACCAGCGCCGGCTTCGCGTACTGCAGGGCGCGCGTGGCGGCGGAGGCGGGCCGGGCGGGCGCCGGCGCCCGCTCCTGCGCCGCGCCGGCCGGTGGTTGCTCCCCGGGCGGCTCGGCTCCGGCGGACGGCGCGACCTGGTCGATGGCGCCGCCGCCTTCCTGCGTCACCTGCGCCAGCGGCGGCCCCGCGGCCTCGACGACTCCGGCCTCGGCGGACTCGGCACCCGGCGCCGCGGCCGCCCCGGCGGCCGCCGCCGGCTCCAGCAAGGACGACAGCCCCCCGCTGATGCCGCCGGTCACCAGCCCTCCGGCGGCGCCGGCGGCCAGACCGATGCCGAAGTCCAGGCCGAACGCCTTACCGCTCCAGTTGCCCGGAGGAGTGGTCACGGCGTATTCGAGCCCGCTGCCGGCCGCGCCCATGATGCCGCCACCGGCGGCGCCGATGCCGGCTCCCGTCGCCACCGCGCCGGCCAGGCCGCCGAAGATGCCCTCGGCCGCGAACGCCGCCGGCACCAGCGCGGCGGTCGCCCCGGCGGTGGCGATCGCGCTGGCCAGGATGAGCAGGGTGAGTGCGGCCTCGATGCCGGCCTCGCCCATCGCGGTCATCGCGCCGGTCGGGTCCGTCAGCAGCGCCGGCTGGTTGCCCGCGTAGACGTACGGGCTGGCGTACTGGCCGGCCGGGTCGGGGTTGAGGAACCGGGCGATCGACGGGTCGTACAGGCGGGCCGGGAACGCGTACAGGCCGGTCTCGGCGTCGAGTTCCTGCCCGGTGAACGACATCGGCACGAAGCCCGGCGACGGCTCGTGGGCCAGCACCTGACGGCCGAACACGTCGAAGGAGTAGGCCGCGACGAGCGCGCCGTCATCGTCGAGGACCAGCCGGGGAGTACGCAGGTGGTCGGTCACGATCGTGTGGCGCAGGCCGCCGCGCATCATCGCGACCAGCCCGCAGGGACCGTACACCCAGGCGGTCGGGGTGCCGGACGCGTCGACGGTGAGCAGCGGGCCCGGTGTCCCGGCGTGCACGTAGAGCGCGGGCGCGTCGTCGCCGGCGACCTGTTTGACCCGGCGGTAGCCGTTGACGTCGTAGGCGAAGGTCAGCGTCGTGCCGCCCGTGCCGGTGATCGTGGCGGGCAGGGCGGTGGCGTCGAGGTAGGTCAGCGTGAGGTCGTCGCCGCGCTGGGTGAGCAGGCCGTTGGCCTGGTAGGAGCAGGTCGCCGGGGTGCCGTTCGCAGGGGTCACCGAGGTGAGCCGGTTGGTGCCCGCCGCGTAACCGAAGCGGGCCGGGTCGCCGCCGCCGCGCGCGAGCGTCTGGATGTTGCCGTTCTGGTCGATCAGCCCCGCGGTGGTGGTGTAGCCGACGCCGACCGTACGAGTCCCGTCGGCGTCGTCGGCGCTCAGCAGCCGCTGCAGCGGGTCGTGGCTGTAGCGCACGGCCGCCGTGTCCTTGACGCCGTCGCCGCTGACCGACTCGACGAGCGTCTGCGGGTTTCCGGCGACGTCGTAGGTGAGTTCGAGCGCGAACGCCGTGTCTCCGGACGCGACCGCGAGCGAGTTCAGCCGGCCGAGCGGGTCGAAGGCGGCCGATCCGGCGCAGCCGCCGGGGTAGGCGTGCTTGACGGGCCGCCCCCGGGGGTCGTAGGCGTAGGTCGCCAGCGGAGTGCCGTCGTCGTCGGCGACGCTCACGACGTTGTCCCGGCCGTCGTAGGTGTAGCGCACGGCCGTGAGCCCGGTTCCGGACGCGCACGGGTAGCCGACGCGGGTGGCTCGGCCCTGGTTGTCGAACTCGTAGGTGGTGGTGAACGTGCCGAGCGTGCTCCCGTCCTGGCTCATCCGCACCGTCCTGCTCGCGAGCGTGCCGTCCGGCGCCCAGCCGAAACTCTCGGCGACCTCGTACGACGACGCGCCCGAGCCGGTGACCGCCACCGTGCCGACGACGTGGTCCAGCGCCGCGAGATCGCCGCCGTCGCCGTCGTACGTCCAGCGCCGCGTCACCTGGTACGGCGTCTCCGTCTGGTCCTCCGGCCAGCACGGCTCGTCGGCGTACTGCTGGAGCGAGCCGGAGTCCCAGCCGAGGGTGACGGTGCCCGACGACAGCCGCCGGCCCAGGACGTCCCACGTGTGGTAGGCGAACAGACCGGCGGCCTGCGCGGCCGCGTCCTGGACGAAGCGCACCCGCCCGCCGCGGTCGAACAGGTAGCGGGTGGCTCCGGTGTCCGGCGAGAGGTCCTCGACCACCTGCCCGACGGCGTTCTCCCGGTGGGTGAGCGACTGCGCCGGCTCGCCGTAGGTGTAGGAGTCGGGCAGCGCCGTGACGGTGTCGGCCATGCCGTTCGCGTACTGCGGCGTGACCGTGTCGAGCGCCGCGTCCGCGCCCGCCGGGGTGTAGCGTGCGGCGGGCCGGCCGCTCGCGTCGCGCAGCGTGGTCATCGCGGTCTTCGTCTGGCTCGTGCGGGTGGTGAGCTGGAACGTCGCGTCCGGCGGGTTCAGCCCGTACGGCAGCGCCTCCTCGTTCGCGTCGTACCCGAACTGGACGGTGGCCCGGGCGGCCGGCGTGGTCGATCCGCGGTCGATGACGGCGTGGTCGATGCCGGGGAAGCCGAGTTCGACCGGGCGGGCGTGCCGCGCCGGTTCGAGGACGGCGCGCGTGTACGGGTAACCGCCGTCGTCGGAGTCGTGGGTCCCGTCGTACCAGTCGGCGACGTCCCCGGTCATCGTCGCGTCGCCGTCGAGCCCGGCGAGGAAGGCCGGTACGTCGACCAGCCCGCCGCGGTAGGCCAGGACCGGCAGGGACGCGCCGCCGCCGAACAGTCCCGGCGCCGGTTCGGTGCGCGCGATCTTTCGGGCGCACCCGTCGCGGATGGTCTGCGACACCAGGTAGTCCTCGTTCGTCAGGACGTGATCCTGGCAGGCCGCTCCCGTCGCGTCGCTGTGCCTGAGCCGTAGCGCCGGGCCGTCGAGGAGCACGAGGTTGGCGATGGCGAGCCCGTTGCGGCCGACGACGACGGTCGGCGCGCCGCCCGCCTGCGTCTGCTCGGCGAACAGCTGCCGGCCGTCGGCGTAGAAGATCAGCCGTCCGCCGATCAGGACGAGCAGGCACCACGTGGGCGGCCCCGCGACGGAGGCCGGTGAGCCGGTCGGCGTGCCGTCGAGTGCGAGCCGCCACTGCGCGGTGGCGGGGTCGAAGGTGACGGCGGCGTCGTCGCCGGCCGTGATCGCGAAGTCGTCGGTGAGCTGGAGCGGGCCGTCGCCGAGCGGGGCGAGCTCGACGTAGAGCGCGTACGACGGCCCGGGCGACACCGCATAGCCGAGCGAGTCGCTCTGCGCGGACGGCTGGTGGGCGAGCACGCCACCGGTGGCGGTGAACGCCGTGGCGGCCGACGGCGTCCAGTCGGCCTGCCATCCGGTCCCGTCCCGGAACGTCTGGTGGCTGCCGCCGGAGAAGCACTTCACCGCCAGCGACCCGTTGGGGTCGGCGCCGTCGAAGCCGTCCGGATTGCCCTGCCGGGACAGGTATTTGAGCTGCAGGGACGACGGCGCCCCTGCCGAGGTGGTGCCGCCGATCACGCGCAGGAAGGTGTCGCGGATCAGGTGCCAGGTGTGCCCGGCGCGGTCGATGCGGGCCAGCGGCAGCCGGCTCGCGGCGTCGTAGGACCGGGCGGTGAACTGCGCGGTCAGCGGCACCACGGTGACGTCGTCGGCGTGCACCGCCGCCGTGGTGGTGTTGGCGGCGGCGACGGCGAGCGTGACGTCGCCGCCCGCCGGCACGGCGATCGCCGCCGACTGGGGCGACCAGGCGCCACCGGTGTCGGGGAACGGCAGGAACCGGGAAGTTGGCGTGCCGTCCGCGGTGACGGTGAACGTCCAGCCCGAGGTGCCCGGGGTGAAGCCCGCGCCGGTCTTGCACCAGCCGGTGAAGACGTAGGTCTGGCCGGTCTTCGGCGACAGGGCCGCGCGGGTGGCCGTCGCGCCCGCGCCCGGCAGCGCCAGGCTGCTCGAACCGGTGTGCGCGTCGGTGTCGTCCCATTTCGCCCCGCCGGTGAGCGTCCACCCCGTCAGGTCCTCGTAGGTCTCGAACCCGGTGTAGGCCGCCTGACCGGCGGTGAAGCTCGCGTTGGCGACATGTGCGAGGTCGAGCAGCCCGTCGGCGGAGGCCAGCGTAGCGTGGACCGTCCCGGCCGGGTCGGCGGACTCGGAGACCGCGCCCCGGGCGCTCACGGCCGTCGCGGTGCTGGTGGTCACCCAGTACGCCGGGTCCGGAGCGCCGTCGAACGGGAAGCTCCCGTCGTCGCCGCCCGACGGGTCGCCGGTCCACGCCCACTGCCGGGCGGCGGCCATGACGCTCACCTGCTTGCCCGGCTGCGACCAGGACGACCAAGTCGTCGCCGTGGAGCCGACGGTGACCGCCGCGGCGCCGTCGACGCTCACGGTGTGCAGCGAGGCGACCACCGGCTTCAGCAGGTTCGCCGCGAGCAGCCCGGGATACTGCTCGTACCCGTACGTGAGCCGCTCGGCGTGCGCCTCGACGCTTCCGGTGACCGTGGCGAGCTGCCAGCCACGACCCACGACGCCGCCGGAGAACGGAGCCGGGACGAGGAACGGGCGCATCGGGTCGATCGGGGCGTAGTCCAGCGTCGTCGTCATCGGCACGCCGTGCCGGCGCTCGACGACCTCGGCCGGACGCACGTAGGTGCCATAGATCGGCTGCGGGACGGGGTCCTGCGGCGACCGGCCGCGCTGATCGAACAGCGACCACGTGGTCGTGCGGCTGTGCACCGGCGTCCCCGTGAACACGCGCACCGCGTCGGACGCGCCGGGGTCGCCGGTGTAGTCGATGTTGTAGGCCAGGCCCGACGCCGGGTCGGCCACCGCCCAATAGCAGTACGCGCCGTCGATCTGCAGGTACTGCACCGTGGCGCCGCTGCCCAGGGTGCTGCCCGCGGCGGCGAAGGCCCGCGCGAGGCCGTCGGGGACGGGCTGCGGCGAGCCGGGCGCGGCGTCCGGGTCGAGTCCGAGCGCGCTCGACATGGCTGTCGCGAACGTGAACGCGCCCGCGAACGCGGCCGTCTGCCGCAGCAACCCGTCGAAACACAGATCGCTCGCCCCGGGCAGGGTGCCGTTGAGGTAGGAGTAGACCGTGCGCCCGAAGACCGAGGTACCGGCGTCGGCGGCGCCGTCGTACACCGCTGCCCGGTAGTACTTGACGACCTGCCCCGTCGGATCGCACGCCGCCGTCGCCGCGTCGAACTCGTACCCGGTCGTGTACGTGCCGCCGAAGCCGTCGCCGATGACCAGCGTGCTGACCGGGTAGCCGGTTACCGGGCCGCTCATCGCCTGACCGGCGTACCGGTACACCCGGTAGGACGGCGCCTGGCTGAACCCGCCCTCCGTGGCGGCGTAGACGACCAGCGAGAACGGCCCCGCGGGCCACTGGCCGGCCGTGGCGCCCGGCGACACGCCCGGGACGTAGTACGCCGAGCTCCCCAGCGGGTCCGGCAGCGGCTGGAGCACGCCCCCGTTGCGCAGCACGAGCAGCTGGACCGCGTCGTCCGCAGCCACCGCCGCGTCGCTGACGAGGTAGGCGAGGAAGGCCGGCGCCTGGTTGACGATGCTGCGCGAGTCGACGTCGGTGGCCAGCTCCGAGGTCGACGTCAGCGCGAACACCGGCTGCCGCACCGGCTCTGCCCAGGTCGTCGACGTGCCCCGGTAGAAGACGGAGTTGCGGGCGACGATGAAGTCCCCGCCCGACGCGGACGGCCAGCCCTGGGTCTCGATGCTGCCCCCTTGCGGCAGCGCGGTCGTGATCGGCGTCGGCTGGGCGGCGAACCCGTCGCCGTCCGGGTCGTAGGCCATCAGCTCGGTGGCCGCGTCGGTGTAGTCGTTGACGACCTGGACCGCGACGTCGTCGCCGTAGGCGAACGCGAGCCAGCCGGCCCCCTGGCTGGAGGTGGCGAAACTCGTGCTGTGCCAGGTTCCCGCGTCGAAGCGGAACAGGTTCTGGCGGACGGCGACGAACGCGCCGTCCACCACCTCCGGCTGGGGCGGCCACGTCACCGGCTGGTCGGCGTCGATCGGCTCCGACTGCAGCCCTCCGGCGTAGGCGGTGTCGGTGAAGTGGTAGTCCAGGTCCCAGCGCAGCAGCTGCAGCCCGTACGTCATGCCGGGCCGGCCCTCCGCGAACGACAGCGCGGCTGCCGACGGGCCGGCGTCCCAGAGCAGCTGATGGCCGTCGCTGTCGCCGACCGTGTGTCCCTGCAACGTGATCGTGTCGCCGTCGTGCCAGGTCGCGAACCCGTCCAGCCAGGCCAGCGACACGTCGGTGCCGTCGAGGGAGGTCTCGGCCACCAGCAGGCACTCCGCGGCGCCGAGTGCGAACAGCGGCGACGATCCGCTCTGCACCGGTTCGTCCGTCCCGGACCAGCCGCCGCGCCAGTCCCACGCCCAGCGATACAGGTCATAGGACGAACCGTCGGCCAGCACGGCGGCGACGAAGGCGCTGCCGGCGGTGATCGTCGCCACGCCGGTCAGCGCCGGCACGCCGGTCGCCGCCCACTGGTCCGGACGCGTCGGAGTGCGGCTGAAGAGCGTGACGTGGCTCCGGCTGTCGTCCTGGGCGACCAGCGCCAGCGCGAACGTGTCGTCGCCCGTGACGACCTGGGTGTCGCCGGCGTCGAGCGGGTTGTCCTGGTCGTCATAGATCGTGCCGCCGGACCAGTGCGACCAGCGGCCCAGCCACGTGTACACGTCCAGCGCCGCCATCGTCCGCTCGGCGTTGAGCCAGACCGACACGACATAGTCCGCGCCGCTCCAGACCAGCGGGGTCGCGCCCGCGCCGAGCACGTCCGCCGGCGCGATGACGGGCGTGGCGCGGTCACAGACGTCCAGGCCGGACTCGGCGTAGGACCAGGTGGCGACGGCGCCCTGCGGGTAGGTGACCGACTGCAGCGCGCCGAGGTTCGGGCCGTCGGCGGCGTCGACGTAGTAGTCGAAGGCGTAGCCGGGCAGCGCCGCCCCGGCGGCGTTGCGCTCGCTCACCCCGGCGAGATACCGCTTGACGGCCGTCGCCGACAGTTCCGCCGGCGTCGTCGACACCACCTGCGGCGCGGTGTAGTCCAGGTCGACCGCGAACAGCAGCGCACCGGTCGAGGCGCTCACGTCGAGACCGCTCAGGTAGAGGGTCTCGTAGCGGTCCTGATAGGCGTTCGCCCCGCAGAGGTTCGCCGGCGGCGTCTCCGGCGCCTCTGCCGGTTGCAGCTCCTTGTGCGGGTCGAGGTACTCCTGCACGTCGGCGGTGAACGTCTTGTCACCGTAGCGGAACGTCACGACCTGGCCGGCCACGCTGGTGACGCTCGTCGGATAGATGGCCTTGGTGTACGGCAGGCCGGTGCCGACCAGCTGCTCGGCGTTGTTCCCGAGCAGGCCGTCCGTGCCCCTGGGGAACTCGTTGTACGCGTACGAGACCGACGATCCCCAGCGGTCCCGGCGCGCGCTCAGGTTCCAGGCCCGCGCGTACTGCTGCTGACCCGCGGCCACGGTCGACGGGCCGGTCCACGTGCCCGACGGCCCGCCCCATTTGACCGCCCACTCGACGCTGTTGCCCGCGCTGGTCGCGTACTGCTCCGCCGTCCTGCCGAGCCCGCCGCCGAACGTCCGCACCTCGCCGGAGTCGGTCGTGATCTCCCATTTCTGGTAACCGGCGTAGTAGGAGATCTGCCAGAACTCGTAGTCCTGCAGTTGGAAGCGCGAACCCCCGTCGCACACCTGGGCGCCGGTGCCGGTCGCCACCACCGAGAACACGCGTTCCCAGGTGTCGTCGCTGATCGTCCAGTCCGTGCCGCCGCCGGCGACCGTCGCCGCCGCGTCGAGTGGCACGCCTTGCGCGGCGAAGGCGGCCACGACCTCCGCCGACACCGTGCCTTGGGCGAGCGTGGCCGTGGCGGCGGCGTCCAGGCTCACCCGCGGCCATGGCGTCGCGTCCGGGACCAGCGTGTTGGAGACGCCGGCCGACCAGTAGACGTACCGGGTGGCGGCGCTCACGGACCCGGTGGCGGCGGCCTCGATCCTGTCCCAGGCCAGGTACCAGCCCAGACCGGCGATCCCGGTGGGGGCGTCCAGGTTCCATTGGGTGACCTGGTCGCTGACGTTGCTGCGGTAGTGCAGCGCGACGCCGACCGAGAGCGTGTCGTCACCCGGCACACCAGGCAGCTGCACGAGCTTCTGCGGATAGTTGACGTCGCCGCGGAACAGGTTCACGTCCCGGGAGAGCCTGCCGATGTCGCCGGTCTCGAACTGCCCTGGTCCGATCGCCGGAGTCGCGTTGCTCATGAGTTCCCATCCACACGTACACACAGCGGCGGCCCGCGATCCAGGCAGCTGCACGCGTTATGCCCCATGCGATCTTCCTGGACGCTGCCGCCGGGTAACGTTCGCGGACCGACACGCCAGGACAGCGCAAACCGCAGGGTTCGCGCGCGGCGAGGAAGGCCGGTGAGGGATGGGCGAGCCTACTGAGCTGCCCGATCACAGCCGACCCGGGCCGGGTGAGGGATCAGGTGCGCGTCTTCGCGGCGGCCTCCGGCTACCGAGATTGCTTGCCGACCGCAGTATGGGGCCGGTGTTCCTCACCGAGCGGCACGCCCGCGTCGCCCTTGCCGCCGGCGACCCGGACCCGGTCACCGGCCGGCCATCGCGCCGGTGCGTATGGCCGCCTCGCCGGGGTTGACGCCTGCGGCCTTGACCCGTACGAGGACCTGCCCGCTCTCGGGCACTGGCCGGTCGACCTCGTCGACCCGCAACACCTCGATTCCACCGAACTCGTCGTATCTGACTGCCTTTGGCATTGTCTTGCTTCTCCTGCGACGGCGTGCTGGTGTGGCTGTCACCAGGGCACCGTTCCGGCGTCGTCGAAGAACCGGCCGGTCGGTCCGTCGTCAGGCAGGGTTGCGAGGCGGATCGCGATGGCCGCGCCCTGTTGTGGTGTGCGGACGCCTTGGAAGCCGTTGAGGTCGGTGGCGGTGAAGCCGGGGCAGCCGGAGTTGATCAGGATGTTGGTGCCGCTCAGTTCCTTGACGTACTGGATGGTGAGCGCGTTGAGGAAGGTCTTCGAGGCCAAGTAGGCGGCGGGAACCTGGCCCATGTCGATGCCCGGTGTGGTGTGCAGGGTGAGCGAGCCGACGCTGCTGGACATGTTGACGATCCGCGGTGACGCCGAGTCGCGCAGCATCGGCAGCATCGCGTTGGTGACCCGGATGACGCCGATCACGTTGGTTTCCACGACAGCTCGCACGGTCGCGGGCTCGACCGTGGTCGGCGTCTGTGGCATCCCGCCGGTGATCGCGGCATTGTTGACCAGGACGTCGAGCCCTCCGGCATGGCCGGCGATCAGCTCGGCCGCGGCGGCGACACTTTCGTCGTCGGTGACGTCGAGCGGCACGCCGAACGCATCGGTCCCGGCCGCGCGCAGCTTCTCGACCGCGGTGTCGCGGCGTTGTCGATCCCTCGCGCCCACACCGACTCGCCAGCCAAGGGCGCCCAGGCCCGCGGCGATCTCGTATCCGATCCCCTTGTTCGCGCCGGTCACCAGCGCGATCGTCCGTTCACTCATGCCGTCGATCATGTTGCGGACTCGGGTGGGGCGTCCAAGACCGGTCAGGTGGGCGACGATACCGCACGGGTATTGGTCAAGGTCAGCGCCGGATACGATGAGCCGGTGGAGACGCGGGAGTTGCGATACTTCGTCGCGGTAGCCGAGGAGTTGCACTTCGGGCGGGCGGCACAACGGCTCGCGATGGCGCAGCCACCCCTGTCGCGGGCGATCCAGCAGCTGGAACGGCGGCTCGGAGTCGTTCTGCTGCACCGCACCGCTCGCGCGGTCGCCTTGACCGAGGCCGGGTCGGTGCTGCTCCGGGAGGCCCGGCTCGCGCTCGACGCGGTCGAAGCCGCCGAGCGCCGCACCCGCCGCGCCGCGGCCGACCGGCCCGGTGTGGTCCTGGCGACCAAGGCCGGAGCGTCCAGGGAACTCTTGTCGAAGCTGCTGCACGCCTACGCCGCTGAACCTGGCGCCGTGGCCGTCGAGGTGATGCTGTGCGGGCCGGGCGAGCCGGAACCGCTGCTGCGCACCGGGCGTGCCGACGTTGCTCTGCTCCACCGGCCCTACGACACGACAGCCGGATTCGACACCGAGGATCTGCACACCGAACAGCAGGTCGTGGTCCTGCCCAAGGGGCATCCCCTCGCCAACCGGGCGTATCTGTCGTTGGACGAGGTCAAGGCCCAGACGGACCTGCCCCTGCCGCGCTGGCCTGGACCGGATGGCGGTCATCCGGACGGCCCCGGCCCGCAGGTGCGCGACCATACCCAACTGTTCCAGCTGATCGCCCTCGGGCTGGCCTGCGCCGTCGTGCCCGAGTCGCTCCGCGACCAGCTACGCGACGACCACGCCGTCGTGCCGGTGCCGGACGCCCCGGCGGTCACGACCGTCATCGCGTGGCCGCCGCACAGCAGATCCAGAGCCGTCGCCGACCTCGTCCGCACCGCGACACGCGTATAGCCGAGTCAGGTCGGTGACCGGCGACAAGATCCGACCGTTCATGCCGGATTGACGAAATTCAGCCGTGACCGCCACTGACGACGTCATGGCCGGCGACATCCAGGTGTGTGCAAGGGGCCACGGATGATTCCCGGCAGCGGTGTTCCGGTTCGCTTCGGAGACTCACGCAAGCGTTCGAGCGCGAGACTGCATGGAGCGAATGACGGCGACGTCGAGGCCGATCTGCTCGGCGAATGCCCCGGTGTCCCAATAGGAGCGCACCCGCGTGATCAGGCCTTCACGGTTGAAGGAGAAGAACGCGGCGATGTCCATCCTGTACGGACGACCACGCGTCGGACCGGTGACAAGGGCGTCGGCCAACCCCGGCGGGACAGTGAGGGTGCCGGTCTCGACGAACTCGCAGGCGACCGTTTCGCCCTCGACCACGGTCCTGACCACCTCCTCGTGGATGTCAGGGGTGACCTTGGCGAAGAGCATCGACCACACTGGCCGGAGGTTCTCCTTGCCCTGGATCGGCTCTGGGGTGGTGGGGAACTGGATGATCATGTCGTCCGACATGAGCGCGAGAACGGCATCCACATCGTGGCCGTTGTATGCCTCCCAGTAGTGATTCATGACGTCTTCAAGGCTCATGCCCGTCTTCTCCCGCTTGGTGGTGTGCGGGCGATCGCCGCATGCGGACACTAATGGCAGATGTGTCACTATGGCAACACTGTCATTTGGCAGATATGTCAGGCCGTGCTACGGTCTCGACCGTGACAGCCCGTGATGCCGAGTCCAACCTGCGAGAGCGCCGAAAGCGGCGTACGCAGAACGCGATCATCGACGCGGCCCTGCAACTGTTCGAGGAGAAGGGGTACGACGCCGTATCGGTGGAGGAGATCGCGGCGGCGGCCGACGTGTCGCCGCGGACCTTCTACCGTTACTTTCCCGCCAAAGAAGACGTTCTCGTGGTCGACCCTGAGGTGGAGACCGCGATGAGGGCGGCCCTCGCCGAGCGCCGCCCTCACGAAACAGACGTGGACCTCGTGGCGCGGTCGATGATCACTGCACTGGCCGCCCGCCGCCCCGAACGCGCACGCGGCGCATATCACCTGTTCGACGCCACGCCGGCACTTCAAGCTCGCATCCACCAGTTGGTGTGGCGCGACCAGGAGCACGTCGTCGAAGCCCTGCTGGCCGGAGTGCCCCGGACTCCCGAGGCCGAGTTCCGCGCGCGTGTCATCACCCACGCCGTCACCGGGACGATCCGCGTGGCGGTTGTCGCCTGGATCCAGTCCGGCCAGCGCAGCACCGTCGTCGCACATTGCGAACAAGCACTGACGTTCTTGCGCGAAGAGTTCGCTCACTGACGACAAGGCCGTCCGGCGCCGCGAGAGGCGGTGGCGTTCGTCGCCGACCTGCAACGCCGCCCTGGACGGCGGGGTGACGATCACGCGAAGAAGGGCGAGCCGTGGATCGGCGTGCCGCCGCTGGACAAGCAGGAGGAGTCGGCCGCCCTGAAGGCGGAGATCTCCTGCCGGTGGGGCGATCGATCCGCTGGACGTGCTCAAGGACGTCGCCCACGTCACCGGCTGCACCGCCGCGTTCACGTCGGCGGCCGGCTGCTGTCGCGCGGCTCAGAGCCGGTCCATCGCGTCGTCCAGCTCAACAAGGAACTTGTCGACGGCGCTCCTGTCCAGGCCTGGAGAGGTGATCGAGAAGCTGGGGGAGATCCTGATCCCGTTCGAGGAGGCCCCCGCGCGGACAGTGGGGCCCGGCCCCTCCAGGCCCGCGATGATCTGGTTGATCAGGGCGTCGACCTGTCGCGCGCTGTAGCCCTGGGGAACGACGGGAACGTGGGTGCCGCGGATCTTCCGTACGAGCCTCGCTCGGGGGGTGCGCGCCGCGCCTCTGGTCCGGCGCCATGCGCGCAGGCGTGTCATGGGGACGTCCAGGCTGTCGCGCAACAGGCCGCCGGCCAGCAGGAGCACGCCGCCCCCGGTGAGGGTCCCGCCGACCAGCAGCATTCCGGACGCTACGGCCGCAGAGTCACTCTTGGACTCCTCGTAGCTGTTCGGCCCCGACTTTCTGCTGGAGCAGTAGTCACCTGGGCTCATCCGGTCGAAACCGCACCGGGGCTCTTCCGCGTCCTTGGCCACCACCAGCCAGACCAGTAGGACAACTGCGCCGATGGCCAGCATCCAGGCGCCCGCCTTGATCATGTCCACCCCCTTTTGGGTGGGCAAGATCGTATCGCGTGCCACCGAAACACGGCTCCGCATGCGCCGAACGGTGACTCTGATGATGGTCTCATCGTGGAAGCCGCGACTTCTGGCGATCTCCCCGGGAGCAAGGAGCCCGGTCGGGTATGTGCGAGCATGTCCGAAATGGACGCTCGTTTCGTTGGTATTGCCGATCTGGTCGAAGTCCCGCCCGTGGCGGTCGTGGTCGACGTCATGCGTGCCTTCACCGTGGCCGCTTGGGCCTTCGCCCAGGGGGCGGAAAAGATCGTTCTTGCTGAGTCGCTGGACGAAGCCCTCGCGCTCAAGGCTCGCCACCCGGATTGGGTGGCACTCAAAGACGGTCCGCCGGCGCCCGGGTTCGACACCGTCAACTCACCGGGCCTGCTGCGGTCTCTTGACCTGGGCGGACGGACCGTTGTGCAGAAGACCACGGCGGGAACGGTCGGCGCCCTTGCGGTCAAGAAGGCGTCGCTGGTGCTGTGCGCCGCCTTCGTGGTGGCGGAGGCGACGGCTCGGCTCTTGCGGACACGCGCGAGTGACAGGGTCACGTTCGTGATCACCGGCGAAGACGGGCAGGCTGACGAAGATCTGGCGTGTGCTCAATACATCGCCCGGAGGGTCACCGAGGCCGGGACGGATGCTGCTGAGTTCCTCCGCCGCGCTGCCGAGTCGCGCGCCGCCGCCGAACTGGCGCAGGGGGTACGTCAAGGAGTCCATCCCGATGACGTTGCGCTCTGTCTAGAGGTCGACCGGTTCCCCACTGCCATGGTGGCGACCTTGGAAGGCTCGCTCATGGTCCTGCGTCCACACGCGATGGCTTCGCTGGTCGACGAGGACGCGGTCTGATCACTGGGGGGGACGCCGGATGACGGGCCGACCGTGTCGTATGAGTTCTCGATCGCGGTGGCGAGGGTTCACTTGGGCGCCTCCAGTACACGGTCTGCGAGGCGCCACCTCCGCCATTTCCCGCGGCAGCGGGTCGCGCTCGCCGTGAATCCGCTCCCCGAGCGGCGACATGCCGCCTCCCGGCCCCGGGACGGGCCGGGAGGCGGCGCGCTACAGCGGGCGCGAGCAGGGGACGCCGCCGCCTGCGTGGTTGATCAGATCCTGGTAGACGACGCTCTTGACGATCGGGGTGTCACTCTTGACCGTCTGGACGACCTTGCCGTTGCGCTTCAACTCGAAGACGGGGGTCGTCCCGGGCACCATCGGCGCCTTGAAGGACACCATGCCCGGCCCGGTCACCTCCTTGGTCTGGACGTCCGTGCCCTGCTTGATGGTCAGGGTGCCGGCCTCCTTGACGAAGGCGAGCAGTTCGACGTTGTTGGTGGCCGCGTCACCGTAGGGGATGGAGATGGCGCCGATGGTCTGCCTGGAGGCGTCGAACGGCGCGTCGGTGCGGTGGCTGCGGTGGAAGTAGTACAGGGCGTCGCGCTTGACGCTGGGCTCCTTGCCGGTCTTGAACCAGGTCGTGTAGTAGGCGACGACGTCGGCGGGCGCGTAGCCGCGCTCGGCCGACGGTGCCAGCCACGACTCGGCGTAGTCGTTCCAGGTGAGCAGGTTGACGATGTCGGCGTCGCCCTCCATGGCCTTGACGAACGACTGCCGCAGGGTGCCGCTGTTGGACGGTTCCCAGTAGCGCTTGTCACGCGGGCGGACGTCCTCCAGGGCGGCCGGGGCCATGTAGAACTTGCCGCGCTTGGCCGCCTCGATGCCGGACTTGCGGTAGCCGTCCGTGGAGCTCTGCCAGCGGACGCCCCAGGAGGAGTAGCCGGCGACGGAGTCGTTCCACTCGGTCTTGCCCGAGCCGCTCCAGTCCAGGAAGATCGGCACCAGCACCGTCTTCATGCCCTGGGCGGCCAGCTTCTCGCGCACGGTGTCCCACCAGGCCGGGCTCTGACGCTCGGGGTAGAACGGCGCCAGCGGGATCGTCCCGTCGGGCAGCTTGTACAGCGACGGGTGCCCCTTGGCCATCAGGACGTCGGAGATCACCTTGTCGGGCGCGGCGCCCTTGGTGGTCGGGAAGTCCGGGCTGAGCATGATCCGGAAGCCGGGGTCCACCGCCTTGGCGGCCGCCAGCATCTTGGGGAACTGGTTGAAGCGCTGGTCGCTGGTCGAGGTGTGGTGCTCGTAGATGAAGCCGTCCAGGCCCATGGCGATGGCCTGACGCACCTCGACCTCGAAGTCCGCCTGCCGCCAGTCGCCGGAGCGCACCGGACGGGTCAGCGGCCGGTCGCGGGAGTGGCCGCCCTGCCCGGCGTACATGCCGTTGGAGCCGGCCGGGTCCAGCCAGGAGGCGTACTGGTCCTTGGCCGGGTCCTTGTTGTCGATGGACAGCGGATAGGGCGGGAAGTAGAAGGCGAACACCTTCTTGTCGTAGGAGCGCAGCGTCGAGGCGGCCGGCTTGTCGAACGGCAGGCAGGGCACGCTGCCCGTCGCCGTCGGGGAGGCCGTGGGGGAGGCCGTCGGAGATGTGGTCGGAGACGCCGTGGGGGTGGGGCTGGTGGTCGGGGTAGCCGTCGGGGTGGCGGCGGGCGTGTAGGTGACCTTGAGGTTCGGTCCCTTGCCGGTCGTGCGCGAGGAGTACAGCACCGCCACCGGGCCCTTGGACGCGGTCAGGCCGAAGGAGTAGCTGCCGTTGCCGGCGTAGGCCTCGCTGACGTCCAGTTCCGCCAACGTGTCGGCGGTGAAACCGGTGCGGGTGGTCAGCGCCGTGCCGAACGCCGGTCTGCTGGTCCAGGACGTGGTGGTCTGCGACCACGTGCCGGTGACCTTGTGCGCGCTGACGGTGGTGTCCGTGGTGCGGGTCGAACGCACCTGGAGCGTCAGCTTGACGTTCCGGGCGTCGGCCGGGACACCGGAGACCTTGAACTGCATAAGAGCTCGGCGCTCGGCATTGGTGGCGTCGTTGCAGGTCTTGACGCAGACCGACATCCACTCGGCGCTGCCGTAAACGGTTTCCGGCGCGGCCTGACTGATGAACACGTCGTTGGTCGAGGGCACCACGACGCTCACCGGCGCCGCCGAAGCCGACGCGTCCGCCGCGCCCGCGCTCAGTGCGCAGGCCACGGCGACGAGGACGGCGGGCACCGCCCGTCGATGGGTTGACAAAGGGCCTCCAGTCGGGGGGTTCCCTGGGGTGAATGTGGATCACCTTAGCCGCGCCTTACAAACCTCCGGCGATAAAATCCACCTTTTTGTCAGCTCCATAAATAGCCGTTTGCGCTGTAAATCCGATTGGACCGGGCCATGTTCCGACATGTGATCGTCCCGTCACACGGGCAGAGCCGCCACCAGGAGCGCGGAAGGGTGAAGTGGGCCTGACCATGTCGGCAGGGCCTGCCAAGATCGCGACATGACGATCGAAGGGCTGACGCCGTTCCGGTGGCAGCTGTCGCCGTACGGCGACCGAGGCAACCCCCTCGGCGAGATCTACTGCGTGACCTTGCTGCGCGAAGTCGACCCGAGCGCCCGTACGCTGAACCAAGCCGGATCTTCGGTGGCCGTAGAATCGCCGCGGCAGCCTTCACGGGAAGCGAGGAGCCGCGGATGAGAGTCGGAATCTCCGGCGCGCACGGGACCGGGAAGACGACGCTGGCCGAGGCGCTGTGCGAGCACCTGCCGGGCCACGTGGTGGTCGACGAGCCGTACTACCTGCTTGAGGAGGAGGGGTACGAGTTCGGGTTCCCCCCGTCCTTGGAGGACTACCGGGCCATGCTCGCGCGCTCGGTGCAGAGTATGACCTCGCCGCTGTCGGCAGCCGGGGTCGTCTTGACCGGACACCACTGGACTACCTCGCGTACCTGGCCGCGATCGGCGCCGATCCCTCGGGCGAGGCCGGAACCGCAGGGCTCCGGGCCGCCTTTGCGGGCCTTGACCTGCTGATCGTCAAGCCGGTCACAGCGGAGATAGAGCGGGTGTTGCCGGCTGCGGAGATGCACGTGCTCCGCTCGCGGGTGAATGACGCGCTGCTGGACCTGGTCCATGACGACCCGCTGAGCGCCTGGGAGTCCATCCCGGTGCTGGAGCTCAGCGGGTCGCTGGATGGCCGACTGGCCGCGGTCCTCGCCGCGCTGGGCCAGGCGGTGTCCTGGCCGGGCGTGAATGCGCGAATGAGCTGTCGGGAAGCCTTCTGAACCTGACACCCACTCACCGGCGACCGGAGTCCCCGGATGGGACTGCGAAGATCAGCCGAGCGTGAACGTCCTGGCGCGGATGCGGCGCCGGCTGGGAGGGTGGGCCTCATGATGGAGGACTTGAGGGACGCCGAGCGCCGGCTCCAGGCCGCGCAGCTCGCTGGAGATGTAGAGGCGCTGGATCGGCTGCTGGATGATCGGCTGATCTTCACCTTCGGTGCGAACGTTGCCACCAAGGCGGACGATCTGGAGCTGCACCGCACTCGGACGCAGGTGGTGACGAGGGTGGCCGAGGAGGAGTTGACCGTGCTCGTCGATGGGCGCACCGGGGTGACGTGGTTTCTCGGCACCATCGAAGGCACCGTCTCCGGGGCGCCGTTCGCGGCCAGGATGCGCTACACCCGTACTTGGCTGTACGACGACACGCACGGCTGGCGAATCATCGCCGTGCACGCCGGCACGACCGATTGACATAGCCGACACGTTGTCCGACGACCGGCCGGCCGGACGGTCGTCGGCGAGATTCGACCGAAGGGAGCTCGCGCAGTAGCGGGCACAGGCTCGCACGCCGCCGCTACGCGCCAATCACCACTCACCTTCGACCTGCGAGGCGGGAACAGCGCCCCGGACGTGCACTGGTTCAGCTCAGAGCGGCTCGAACCATGTCGAGGCCACGGAGATGTGCGGGCGAACACCCTGAAAGTCGAGGACGACGTTCCCTGACGGACACACCGTGACCTGCGGTGATGCCGCCCGTTCGGGCCGAGGTCGGCATCATGCGGGACGGCGGCACAGGCCGCTCCCGGAGCTACGGCTTCGTGACGATGAACAGGTCGCCATCGACGGCCTTCACGGGCGAGAACCCGACGGGCGCGCCATCGGCGTCGACGTGGCCGACAGGAGGTCCGCGGGCAGAGGATCGGATCCGAGGACCCGGCAGACAGCCGTCGACGCCGATCACGAGATGAAGCACCTTCGCCGGCGACGACTCCGACAGCATCGGCGTCACGCGTGCCCGCTCACGTCGCGCACGCCCGCGATGCCGGTGGTCGCCACGCGGAATCTGGACCGGCGACTCGGCCCCGACAAAAGGTGCGAAACGTGCATCGTGCACGTTCGTGCAGGTCTGTTGACCATCCGTTCACAGGCACGTCACAGTGGCGCGACACCCCAGCACTGACTGAAGGAGTGCCTGTGACTACCCTCCGCTTTTCGCGCGACATCCCGATCAGTGATGCCACCGACGTGCTCGTCGTGGGCGGCGGCCCCGCCGGGATCGCCGCGGCCGTCGCCGCCGCGCGCGCCGGCGCCTCCGTACGGCTCGTCGAGCGGTTCGGCTTCCTCGGCGGCAACCTGACAGCAGGGCTCGTCGGCCCGTGCATGACGTCGTTCTCCCTGGACGGCGGCACGCAACTGGTCCGCGGGATCTTCGACGAGTTCGTCCGCAGGATGGAGGACGCCGGCGGCGCGGTCCACCCCTCGCGGACGAAGTCCGGGAGCGAGTACTCCGGGTTCATGGTGTTCGGGCACGAGGCGGTCACGCCGTTCGATCCCGAGGCGGCCAAGCAGGCCGCGATGGAGATGTGCCTGGAGGCGGGGGTCGAGCTGCTGCTGCACAGCTTCGTCGCCGACACCGTCGTGGCCGACGGCCGGGTCACCGGCGTCGTCGTCGCGAACAAGAGCGGCCTCGCGCTCCTGCCCGCCACCGTCACCGTCGACTGCTCGGGCGACGGCGACGTGGCCGCCCGCGGCGGCGCCGCCTTCGAGTACGGCCGCGCGGCCGACGGCGAGGTGCAGCCGATGACGGTGTTCTTCCGGGTCTCGAACGTCGACGACGCCAAGGTACGGGCCTACCAGGACGCCCACCCCGACGAGCTGTTCCCCTACCAGGGCATCGTCGAGCGGGCCCGGCAGGAGGGCCGGTTCCCGATCCCGCGCCGCGGCGTCCAGCTGTTCAGGACGCTGGAGCCCGGCGTCTGGCGGATCAACACGACACGCGTGCTCGGCATGAACGGCACCGACGCCGGCGACCTGACCCGCGCCGAGGTGCTCGGCCGGCGGCAGGTGAGCCGGCTCATGACCTTCTTCCACGAGAACCTGCCGGGCCTTGAGGAGGCCAAGCTGCTCGACACCGCCGCCACCGTCGGGGTGCGCGAGAGCCGGCGTATCGTCGGCGAGTACGTCCTGACCTTGGAGGATCTCATCGACGGCAGACACTTCGAGGACGTCATCGCGGTGGCCGGCTACCCCGTCGACATCCACAGCCCGGTCGGCGGCGACGGGCCGTTCGAGGACGGCATCCCGCCCACCGCCAACATCTACGAGATCCCGTTCCGCAGCCTGGTCCCGGCGGAGCTCGACGGCGTGCTTGTGGCCGGGCGCTGCGTCTCGGCGACGCACGAGGCGCTGGCCGCCGTACGGGTGATGCCGCCGTCGTTCGCGATGGGCGAGGCCGCCGGGCTCGGCGCGGCGATGGCCGTCGCCGCCGGCACCGCGCCGCGGCTCGTGGACGTGCCCGGCCTCCAGCGGCGGCTGCTGGAGCAGGGCGCCTACCTCGGCCCGCAGGCCGAGCGGCTCGCTGTCGCGGGCGACCGGTCAGGGGCGGCCCGATGATCCGCCGCGTGGTCTCCGCGAGCACGATCGGGACCGCGCTGGAATGGTACGACTTCATGTTGTACGGCACCGCGGCCGCGCTCGTCTTCGGCGGCGTGTTCTTCCCCAAGGGCGACCCGCTCGCGGCGACGCTGGCCTCGCTCGGCACGTTCGCGGTCGGCTTCCTCGCCCGTCCGGTCGGCGGCCTGCTGTTCGGCCACCTCGGCGACCGGTACGGCCGCAGGTTCGTGCTGGTCGTGACGCTGACCGTGATGGCGATCTCCTCGACGGCGATCGGCCTGATCCCCAGTTACCAGTCGATCGGCGTCGCCGCCCCGATGCTGCTGGTCGTGCTCCGCGTGGCCCAGGGGCTCGGGGCCGGTGCCGAGTACGCGGGCGGCGCGCTGATGGCCGCCGAGCACGCCCCTCCGGGCCGTCGCGGGCTGTTCGCCGCCATCCCGCCCACGGGCAACGCGCTCGGCGTCATCCTCGCCACCCTGGTGTTCACCCCGTTCACCTGGCTGGCGCAGGACGCGTTCCTGAGCTGGGGGTGGCGGGTGCCGTTCCTGCTCAGCATCCTCATCCTGCCGATCGGCCTCTACATCAGGTCGCGGGTCGACGAGACGCCGGCGTTCACCGAGTCGGTCGAGGCGGGTGAGCGCAGCGCGGCGCCCGTCGTCGCGGTCCTGCGGGAGGCTCCGGGGTCGCTGCTGAAGGGTTTCCTGGTCAGCGTCGGGCCGAACGTCGCGACGTACATCCCGAGCGTCTACGCCCTCTCCTACGTGACCGGGAACGTCGGGCTGGCGGCGGCGGTCGCCACCGGCGGCCTGCTCGTGGCCAACACCGTCAAGCTTGTCACGCTGCCCCTGTCCGGCGCGTTGTCCGACCGGTTCGGCCGCAGACCGGTGTTCATCGCCGGGGCCACGCTGTGCGCCGCCGCGGCGTTCCCGTTCTTCTGGCTGCTCGACACCGGGAACCCGATGCTGGTGTGGCTGGCCATGGTCCTCGTGCTGACATTCGCGAACGACCTGATGCTGGGGGCGCAGGCGTCCATGTTGCCGGAGCAGTTCCCGACCAGGATGCGCTTCACGGGCGTGGCGGCCAGCCGGGAACTGGCCGCGGCGGCGGCGGGCGGCACGCTGCCGTTCATCGCGGCCTTCCTGACCGCGCGCACTCAGGGCACCTGGGCGATCTCGTCGCTGATGGTGGTGATGTGCGCCATCGCGATCGTCGGCGCGCTGGGCGTCAAGGACGGCCGCGACGTCCCCCTCGGCGGCGGGGACGCCGAGGGCGGCGAGGCGTCGTCCGCGCTCACGGATGGCGCTCCAGCAGAACGTGCGCGGTGATCTCGTCGATGACGAGGTCGGTGACGTAACCGCCGGCGAGGGCCGCGTGCAGGGCGTCGACCTTGTGGTCGCCCGACACCGCGCAGATCCGGTGCTTCACCTGCCGGAGCTGGTCGAGGTCGGGTCCACTCGTCCGGGCGTTGAAGCTGACGCCCTCGTGCGATCCGTCCAGGCGGTAGAACGAGGTGGCGATGTCGCCCACGGCGCCGTCCTGCCTGAGTGAGGCGAAGTCGGCCTCGTCGAGGAAGTAGCCGCTCAGGTAGGGGCTGCTGGGCACGCCGTCCGTCACGGTGCCGACGCTGAACAGCACGGCGTCGGCGCTCTGCTGCAGCTCGACGACCCGCCGCACGCTCCGCTCCGCCAGCAGCAGTTCCTTGGTACGCGCCGAGTCGAAGAACAGCGGCAACGGGAACTGCTGGACGTACGCGCCGAACGCCGCCCCGAACGCGGTCAGCACGGCGCCCGCGTAGTGCATGCCCGTCGTGCGGGCGTTGCCGAGGCCGTTGAGCTGCACGATCTGGCAGTTGGCGGTCTGCTTGGGGACCAGGCAGCGGCTGATCGCGTTGACCATCGTGCCCCACGACAGGCCGATGATCATGTCGGAGTCGAACACCGACGTGAGCAGCCGTGCCGTGTAGACGGCACAACGTTCCAGCCGCTCGACCGTCGAGGCCGTGGCGGGCACCGGCACCACGTGCGCGTGCACGCCGTAGCGGCCGGCGAGATCCGCCTCGCTGCGCGTGGAGCGCGAGCGCGGCGGCATCACGCGGATCTCGACCAGGCCCACGTCCCGCGCGTACGCGAGCAGCCGGGACACCGTCGACCGGGAGGCGCCGAGCTCCCGGGCGATCGTGTCCATGGTGACACCGTGCAGGTAGTACTTGCGGGCCGCCCACAGGGCGTCCTCCACCCTGTGGCCGGCGGCCGGGCGCTCGCCTTCGACGGACATATCGCCTTCCTACAGCCGGGCGCCGCGGATCAGCAAGCGTCCTCCCAGGTGAGAGAGCCCCGGCGGCGCAGCCGGAAGGCGCCGCCAACCGCGGCATCGCCTACGTCGTGGCGGCCCGGACACCGAGGACGACCAGCACCACCGCCGTCACCTTGCCGACCGCACGCCTGAAGCGGGCCTTGTGCAGCATGGACGCCCCTTGGCGAACAAGGGCCGTCCAGGTCAGCAGCCACACCGCCATCAGCAGGGCATGGGCGGTGGCCAGGGTGAGGATCTGCCCGTTGAGAGGACGGCCGGGCACGATGAACTGCGGGACCAGGGTCAGGTAGATGGAGGCCGCCTTGGGGTTGAGCACGTTCGCGAGCAGGGCCTGGGTGTAGACGGAGCCGGTACGCCTCGGCCGTTCCGTCAGCGGGGGAGGCGGGGGCAGGGTGGTGGAGCGCCAGGTCCACAGGCCGAGGCCGACGAGGTAGGCCGCCCCGAGGAGTTTGACGATGGTGAAGGCCTGGCTGGAGTGCATGACCAGGGCCGACAGTCCGGCGATGGCCAGGGTCGCGTGGGCGTACAGGCCGCTGACCGTACCGAGGATGATCGGGAGGGCCTGCCGGTGACCACCGGCCGTGACGTGCTGGATGAGCAGGGTCAGGCTGGCGCCCGGAGTGGCGATGACGGGCAGGATCGCCAGGAGGAACGCCGTGACCGCGTACGTGTGCGTCATGCCTGGAGCACGACGCGGAAGTGGGTGGTGAGGCGGTGGTCGTCGTCCAGGATGTGGAAGGCGAGGCCGGGCGGCTGGTCGCGGTCGGCGGGCTGGTCGCCCTCCCACGGCAGGCGCAGGGTCCAGGTGACGGCCGGCGCGACGATCAAGGGACGACCGGCGAAGGTGGAGGCGGCCGCGGTGTGAGCGTGGCCGGTGAGCACGGCGACGACCTGCGGATGGGCGTCGAGCAGCGCGGCCAGGTCGCCGGGCGCCTCCAGCCGCCCTGAGTCGGGCAGCGGGTGGTGGAGTACGACGGGCGGCTGATGGAAGGCGATCAGCGCGGGCGTGCCCGGGGCGAGTCCGTCGAGGGTGGCGTGCATCCAGGCGACGGTTTCGGCGTCGAGCCGGCCCTCGTCGCGCCCGGGAATGGTGGAGTCGCACATCAGGATGGCGGTGCCGGCGACGTGGTGCACCCGGTTGACGGGGCCGGGCGCGGACGGCTGTCGCAGCAGCGCCTTGCGGTAGGCCGGGCGGACGTCGTGGTTGCCGGGGCAGGTGAGCACCGGGAAGGGGGCGGCCAGGATCTGGGCGGCCTGCTCGTACTCGGCCTCCTCGCCGTGGTCGGCGATGTCACCGGTGACCAGCAGGGCGTCGACCGGGCGGGGCAGCGCCCTCAGGTGGTCCATGACCTGGGTGGCGCGCCGGGTCGCCCTCTCGGTGCCGTCAAGGTGCAGGTCGCTGATCTGGGCCAAGAGCAACGTCATCGTGCGATCCCCCAAGCTGTCTAATGGTTAAATGGGATTTAGCGTTAGGGACCATAGAGTACGGAAGAGGCCGTGAGCAACCGGGAGGTTCGAGTGGAGCGCTGGCCGGCACTGGAACTGGCGAGCACGATCCGCCACGACGGCAACGGCGGTGTCGCCGACGACCTGGCGACGGCGCAGAGCACGACCCGCTGGATCCATCAGCAGGCCGAGTTGCTGGCCGGCCGCGTCGACGTCGCGGAGCTCACGGTGGGCGAGGAGCTCAGGGGCGAGATCGTCGGGCTCCGCCGGGCCGTGCGGGCGCTGTTCGCGCAAGCGGTCAGCCCGGCGCCCCCGAGCCGGGCCGACGCCCACCGGCTGATGCCGGTCGAGCAGGCGCTGGCGCACCTCAACGCGGCTGCCGCCCGTGAGGCGATCGTCCCGCAACTCGACTGGCCCGCGAGCGGAACACCCCGTACGGCGGTGTTGTCGACCGAGCGCGATGCGAGCGTCCAGCTGATCGCGGCCCTGGCGCGGGCCGCCATCGATTTCCTGAGCGGTCCGCAGCGTGAGCAGTTGCGGGCCTGCAACGCGCCGCGCTGCGTACGCTACTTCGTCAAGAGCCACGGGCGGCAGGAGTGGTGCAAGCCGTCATGCGGCAACCGCGCCCGGGCCGCACGCCACTACCAGCGCCACAACACCCCGACCGCCCCAGAGCTGCCCGGGTCCTGAGCACGCGGTCGTTGAACAGCCTGAGGCGATCAGGCAGGTGAGCACTTGGCGTGCGGCCTCCTCCCCGTGGAGGCCGATTCGGCGGGGGTGTGGGATGTTCAGTTCCGCTTGGGCATCTGCTGGGTGGCGCAGTGGATGCCGCCGCCGTTGCCCGCGGCGATCACGAAGAGGGTGCCGTGCTGGTCGCTGAGGGCTTCGACCGCCTGCTCCAGGGGGTCCTGCTCGGGTGTGCCCGGCATGCAGAGGCTCATGTTCCCCACTCGGGCGCCCTGCTCCGCCGCCCACTGCATGCCGGCCAGGATCGCCGAGTCGGTGCAGAAGCGCGACGCGCACACCCTGCCGTCCAGCAGCGTGACGCCCGCGGCCACGCCACGGTAGCGCCCACCGGACGCCGCACCGCTCCCGGCGATGGTGGAGGCCACGTGAGTGCCGTGCCCGACAAGGTCACGCTCGTCGGGCTCATCCGTGAAGTCCTGCCGGCCGCTCACCTCGCCAGCCAGGTCAGGATGGGTGGCGTCGATCCCGGTGTCCAGTACCGCGACCTTGACCCCTTCCCCGGTGAAGCCCTTCGCCCAGGCCGCGGGCGCCCCGATCTGCGGGAGCCCTCCGGTGAGGTCCTTCCAGAAACGGGAGGCGTGCGCCCGCTCCTCCCGCACCGCGAACCCGCCGACCGCGGCCAGCGCCGTTCCGTTCGAGGCTCCGGCCGGCGTCCGGGGCTGAGCGGCCCCGGTGACGACGGGTGGGAGATCCCTTCGCCGATCGTCGTAGCCGTACTCCAGCAGGGTGGTCACGTCGAACAGCCGCGCGTCCAGCCGCCCGGCGTTCAGCAGCGGCATCGCGTCACTCGGCACGACACGCAACCGCCCGCCGCTCTCGTCGGTGATGAACCGCACCGACTCTCGTTCTCAAACGCATGGATGCTCCGGATCGACGAGAAGTGGATCAGTACTTCTCAGCCGGTCGGGAAATTTCTTTCACGCCTTGCCCCGCGGCCTCGTGCGGAAGGCGCGGCCCGCCAGGATGTCCGCCGGGCCGGTTGCTGTATGAATGATCGCAGCAAGGGGCAGGTGAGCGGAGGCGATCTCGATGGCCAACGGCGACACGGTCGAGGGACGGGTGATCTCCCCGGTCCTGGTCGGCCGCGAGGAGGAGCTTCGCCGCCTGGCCGCGGCGGTGAGCCGGCCGCCCGCCGTGGTGGTCCTCGAAGGCGAGGCCGGGATCGGCAAGAGCAGGCTGCTGGCGGAGCTGGCGGCGCGGCCCGGGACGGCCGATCGGCTGCTGCTGTGCGGGGGTGCCCGGCGTATCCGGGAGCCGTTCCCCCTGGGCCCGCTGGTGGAGGCGCTGCGCGGGGCCGAGGAGCCACTGGCGCGGGCCGAGCTGTCGCCGGTGGCGGGCGCGCTGCGCGGCCTGCTGCCCGAGCTGGCGCCGGTGCTACCGCCCGCGCTGGAGCCGCTGGACGATCGCGCCGCCGAACGGCACCGGCTGTTCCGCGGGCTCGCCGACGTGCTGCGGGC
Source organism: Nonomuraea sp. NPDC049607 (assembly GCF_040675375.1). NCBI lineage: Bacteria > Bacillati > Actinomycetota > Actinomycetes > Streptosporangiales > Streptosporangiaceae > Nonomuraea > Nonomuraea sp. NPDC049607. The sequence goes on along the minus strand of NZ_JBFAOV010000046.1, from coordinate 6,802 downwards.
GCTCGGCCCGGTGGTGCTGGTCGTGGAGGACCTGCACTGGGCCGACGAGCAGACCGTCGAGTTCCTCGCCTACGCGCTGGCGGCGCCGCCTCCGGGATTGTCGGTCGTGCTCACCTACCGGGGTGAGGAGGCCGGCACGGAGGTCAGGGAGGTGACCGGGCGGCCCGCCGACGCGGTGTTCCACGATCACATCCTGCTGAAGGCGCTGGACGTCGCGCAGACCGGCGACCTGGCGGCGGCGATCCTCGGGGAGCCGGGCGTCACCGACGACTTCGGCGCGCATCTCCACGAGCTGTCGTCGGGGTTGCCGCTGGCCGTGCAGGAGCTGATGGCGCTGCTGCGCGCGCGGGGCGCACTGATCAGGCTGCGCAGCGGACGGTGGGCGCGCAAAGCGGTGGCGGAGCTGGACGTGCCGCCGGGCGTGCGGGACTCGGTGCGCGAGCGGGTCGCGCGGCTGCCGGAGGCGGCGCGTGCCGTGGCGGAGGCGGCGGCGGTGTTACAGGCGCCGGCGCGTCCGGCGGACCTGGCCCGGGTGTCCGGGCTGCCCAGGGCCGAGACCGTGGCCGGGGTGGACGAGCTGCTGGTGTCCGGGCTGCTGGCCGAGCAGGCGGGCGCGGTGGCGTTCCGGCACGTCCTGGCCGCGCAGGCGATCTACGGCGCGATCCCGCTCGGACGGCGGCAGGAGCTGCACGCGCGGGCGGCGGCGGCCGTACGGATGCTGAGCCCGGTGCCGCTCGGCCAGGAGGCCCACCATCTGCGCCAGGCCGGGCGGCTGGCCGACTGGGTCGGGGCCGCCGAGCGGGCGGCCGAGCTGGCCTCCCGCCTCGGCGACGACGCCGAGGCGGTGCGGATACTGGAGGACGTGCTGCGCCACGCGCCGCACGCCCCGGACCGCCGGGGCCGCCTGGCCGCACGCCTGGGCTGGGCCGCCGCCCAGGTGCTGCGCCCTCCGCAGATCATCGACCTGCTGTCGCAGGCGCTGGAGACGGAGCAGCCTGGCCCGCTGCGCGGAGAGCTGAACTTCCTCGTCGGCACCCTTCAGGAGAGGCTCGGGGTGGACCCGGACGTGCAGCGCCGCACGATCGCCGCCGCCGTCGGCGACCTCGCCGACCGGCCCGACCTCGCGGCGTGGGCGATGGCGACGCTCGGCAGGCCGATGGACCCGGGCGTGCCGCTGGCCGAGCACGTCGTGTGGCTGGAACGGGCCCTGGAGACGGCGCCGCGCATCGGCGACCCGGTCGAGGAGGTGTTCGTCCTCGGCAAGGTCGCGACCTCCTTCAGCGGGTACGGCGATCCGCGCTGGCTGGCGCTGACCGAGGAGGTGCGCCGCAGGACCGGCGGCCGCCCACGGCATCGGCAGGAGGTGGCGCCTACCGGTCCATCGCGGAGAACGCCTGCCTCGCGGGCGGCTACGAGGTCGCCGCCGAGCTGCTGGACGCGGCGATGCGGGGCGCCGCGGGCGAGGAGTCGTCACGCGAGCCGCTGTCGCGCTGCCGGCTGATCGCCCTGCTGCTGGCCTGCTGCCGTGGCCGCTGGGACGGCCTGGAGGAGGAGACCGCGCTGCTGCTCGACGAGTACGGCGGGCGGCCGTACGACCGCTTGGGCGCCGAGATCGTCGCGGCCTGCCTGGCGCTGGCGCGCGGCGAGGTCGACACCGCCAGGCGCGAGCTGCCCGAGGTCACCGGGAACGCTCTGGCCCATGGCGCCTACGAGCTGCTCACGCTGTCGGCGGCGGCGTTCCTGCGGCTGTCCACGGCGAGCGGCGAGGCCGGGACCGCACTCGCGGCGACCGAGGCGGCCGTCGAGGTGTGGGAGACCAAGGGCCTCTGGCCGCTGGCGGTGCGCGCGCTGCCCGCACTGGCCGAGGCGATGGCGGCGGCGGGACGGCGGGACGAAGCGGTCGCGCTGGTGGAACGCCTGTCGGCGAAGCTCGGCGGCCTCGACGCGCCGATGGCTCCGGCGGCGCTGGGGCACGCGCGCGGCCATCTCATCGGGGACGACACGGAGGCCGCGGCGGAGTTCCGCGCGGCGGCGACCGGCTACGACCTGCTGGGGGCGCCGTACGAGGCGGCCCAGGCCCGCGAGCTGGCGGCCGGACGGCTGTTCGCGGCCGGGGCCGCCGAGGCGGAGGAGCTGCTGGTGGAGGCGATGGCGGCGTTCCGCGACCTGGCCGCCCGATGGGACCTCGACCGCGCCGCGCAGCTCGCCCGCAGGCACGGCGTGACGGTCAAGGGCCGCTACCCCGGCGGTCCGCAGGGCTACGGCGACGACCTGTCGCCTCGGGAGCGGGAGATAGCCGAAATGGCCGCCGCCGGGCTGACCAACCGGGAGATCGGCCGACGGCTGTTCGTCTCGCCCAGGACGGTGGAGAAGCACCTCGGCGCCGCGCTGCGCAAGCTCGGCCTGCGCTCCCGTACCGCGCTCGGCGCGCGTCTCGGGGACCCCCGTAGTGACCCACCCGGTACGGGCACCGCGAATGGGGTGGCCTACCCATAGTCCCCGCCGGGGGACGCGAACGAGGCTTGTGGCATGTCCGAAACCGATTCCCCCGATGGCGAACCGGCCGGCGCCGACCCAGCGCCGGAAGGACCGGCGGCCCCGCCGGAGAAGCCGGCCGTCGAACCCCTTGAGGACGCCCCCGAAGGGTTCGAGCCCGTCTGAATCACCCCCCAGCAGCCGAAAGGGCAGTTCCGCATGTCACCACGCAGATCACCGCATGATCCCCCCTCCCTCAGGCCCCGCCGCGCCGGCGCGCTCCTCGCGGCCTCGGCCCTCGTCCTCGGCACGCTCGCCGTCCCCGGCGTCCCCGCCCTGGCCGCCCAGGAACCCGGGCCCGCCGCCCCGGCGACCGGCCAGGTCACCGGCCCGATCGCGCTGACCGGGCTCGGCAAGGGCGACCGCACGGTCACCCTGATCACCGGCGACCGGGTGCGCCTCAGCGACGCGGGTGGCGGCACGTACTCCGTCCGGCCCGAGTCGAGCAGGCGCCCCGATGGAACCACCGCCCAGCTCTCCACGCTCGCCACCCCGAAGGGGGTCTACGTCACCCCGAGCGACGCCGTGCCCGCCATCAACGCGGGCCGCCTGGACCCGGAGCTGTTCAACGTCACCTACCTGGCCGAGAACGGCTACACCGACGACCAGACCAGGCAGTTGCCCGTCATCGTGCAGTATCCCGGGCAGTACACCGACAGGGCCGTCGCCTCGGCGGCCGAGGCCATCCCCGCCAGCGAGCCCGTGCTCACGCTGGAAAGCCTCAACGCCTCGGCGCTCCAGGTCACCAAGGCCGAGGCGGGCGCCTTCTGGACCGCGGTGCGGGCCGTACCCGACGGGAACGGGCTCGCCGGGCGGTCGGCGCTGCGCGGCGGGATCGCCAAGGTGTGGCTGGACGGCAAGGTCGAGGCCGACCTCGCCGAGAGCGTCCCGATGATCGGCGCGCCGCAGGCGTGGGCGGGCGGCCATGACGGCACCGGCGTGAAGGTCGCGGTCCTCGACACCGGGATCGACGCCACGCACCCCGACCTGGCCGACCGGATCGCCGACAGCAAGTCCTTCATCCCCGGCGAGGAGGTGCGGGACGGCCACGGCCACGGCACCCACGTCGCCTCCACCATCGCCGGTTCCGGCGCGGGCGGAGGCGGCAGGCACAAGGGCGTCGCGCCCGGCGCCCGGCTGGTCGTCGGCAAGGTGCTGTCCGACGAGGGACAGGGCCAGGACTCCCAGATCATCGAGGGCATGGAGTGGGCCGCCGCCTCCGGAGCCAAGGTGATCAGCATGAGCCTGGGCGGAGGTCCCAGTGACGGGAGCGACCCGATGAGCCAGGCGGTCGACGCCCTCAGCGCGTCGGCCGGGGCACTGTTCGTGATCGCCGCGGGCAACGAGGGCGGGGGAGGGGCCGGGACCGTCGCCACCCCCGGCACCGCCGACGCCGCGCTCACCGTGGCCGCCGTGGACAAGAACGACGCGTGGGCCCCCTTCTCGAGCCAGGGACCGCGCGTCGGCGGCGGACTGAAGCCGGACATCGCCGCTCCCGGCGTGGCCATCACCGCGGCGCGCGCCGCCGGTACGAGCCTGGGCAGCCCGCTCGACGAGCACTACACCACCGCGAACGGCACCTCGATGGCCACCCCGCACGTCGCCGGAGCCGCCGCGATCATGGCGCAGCGCCACCCCGGGTGGACGGGACCGCAGCTCAAGGCCGCGCTCATGTCGACCGCCAAGGACGACGCGCTCAGCGTGTACAAGCAGGGCGCCGGCCGGGTCGACCTGGCCAGGGCGTACACGCAGCAGGTCTTCGCCACCACCGGCGGGATCGACTTCGGCGCGGTCGAGAGCGGCGCCGAACCCGCCACCCGGGAGGTGACCTACACCAACCTGGGCGGCGCGCCCGTCACGCTGACGCTCGCCGCGGACCTGCGCGGGTCGGCGGGCGGCGCGGTCGAGGGCGGGCTGCGCCTCGGCGGGACGACGCTCACCGTGCCCGCCGGAGGCACCGCCACCGCCGCCGTCACCGTCGACCCCAAGACCCTGACCGGCCTGGACAACTACACCGGCGCCGTCACCGCGACCGCCGACGGCGTCCGGCTGCGCACCCCCGTGGGCGTCGTCCGCGAGGCGCCCAAGGCCACGCTCACCATCCACACCCTGGGCCGCGACGGCAAGCCGCTGACGCCCTGGGCCCAGGACACCATCGACGTCTCCGGCGACAAGGGCGTCATCGGCGGCGTCTCCGTGACCGCCGAGGGCACCACGGTCGTCCGCGTCCCGCAGGGCGTCATCAGCGTGGCGCAGTTCGTCGAGTGGGTCGGCGACGACGACCGGTTCAACCTGGCGATGCTCTCCGTGCCGGAGCTCAACGTCACGGGGGACACCGAGATCACGCTCGACGGCCGGAAGCTGAGCGAGGTGCGGTTCGACACCCCGGAGCCCGCCGAGCCGCTGAGCAACTTCCCCAACCTGGCGTATCAGCGGACCGTGGTCAACGGAGGCTCCTACATGGGGTTCACCTGGCCGCGCGCGCCCTATGGAGGGTTCGCCCGGCTGTGGGCGCTGCCCACCGAGAAGGTCACCAAGGGCGCCTTCCGCTTCCACACCCGCTTCACCCTCGGACAGGCCGAGGTCGCCATGAGCGTGCGCGGGCGCGACAAGCTCACTCTGCACCCGGTCCCCGCGCTGCACGGTTTCAACACGTCCGGGGTGCACGAGCAGAGTGACGGATTCCCCGACTTCCGGCCGTTCACCGGGACGCGGGACCTGGAGGTCGCCGACGTCGGCGAGGGCAGGCCCGAGGACCTCGCGGGCCGTGACCTGCGCGGCAAGCTCGTCCTGCTGGAGGCGCCGATGTCGAGCGGCGTGTTCGGCGACGCCTGCGGCGTCCAGATCGAGCGGATCGGCCCGATCCGTGACGCCGGCGCGGCGGCGGTCGCGTACTTCCCGAAGGCTGGGACCGGCTGCGCGATCCCGCTGGGCTTCACGCAGATCCCGTTCACCGGGGAGGCCAGACCCATCGGCGTGCCGACGGTGTCCCTGCCCTCCCGGGAAGGGCTCGCCCTGCGCGACCGGCTCACCCGCGGCAGGCAGGTGACCGTACGGGTGACCGGCACCGAGGAGTCGCCCTACACCTACACCTTCGCCCCCTACGAGGAGGGCCGGGTGTCGCGCTCACTGCACTACACGTTCAAGGAGCACGACCTGGCCAGGGTCGATCTGGACGCCCACGTCGTGTCCCCGCACCGCTACGACGACTGGCGGTACGCGGCCAGGCCCGACGACGTCCTGCCGCTGTCGGCGAGCCTCGCCGGGTGGGGTGGCCCCAGGCTCACCCGGCAGGAACGCCGCGACTGGGTCGGGCCACTCGACGGCGGACTCCTCTGGTCGCACGGCATGGAGGAGATGCGCGGCGCACCGGCGGACTTCCGCGTCCCGCAGTGGGCGCTGGAGGTGTTCGACCAGCCGGTACGCGTCCGGCGGTCCTGGATGGCCACGCCGCTCACTCCCGGCGCCGCGACCGGCTCGGCCAAGGTTTACGGGCTGGCCCGGCCGGGCGCCAATCTGGGTGCGTTCTTCCGGTGCATGATGTGCGTCCAGGGCGACAAGCTGTGGGCGGAGTTCGAGCCCAGCTACGGCTCCCCGGGCACCAGGCAGTACAGCGGCGGCTACTGGCCGGTTAACGACCTGACCAAACCGGGCTTCGACGTGCGTCTCTACAGGGACGGCCGGGAGATCCCGCGCGCCGAGGCCGGCGGCTCGACCATCCTGCCGGTCTTCACCCTGCCGAAGCAGTCGGGCAGCTACCGGGTGACCGCCAGGAATGACCGGCACGACACCGAGTGGACCTTCACCGTCCCGGTCGGGACCGAGCGCCTGCCCGGCTCGTTCTGCTCGCTGGAAGCGCTGTACGGGACGGCCCAGCCCTGCCGGCCGGCTCCGGTCGTGTTCGTCGGCTACGACCTGGGCGACACGCTGGACGCCGCCAACAGCGTGCGCGCCGGGCGTACGCACTCCTTCACGGTGTCCGCCTACCACTCGCCGTCCGCGTCGAAGATGGCCGGCATCGCCGGTCTGAAGTTGTGGGCCAGCACCGACGACGGCGCCACGTACACGTCGGTCGCCGTGCAGCGCGGCAAGGACGGCGTTTACACCGCGCGGACCCGCTATCCGGAACTCGGCGCCACCAAGGGCGCCGTGACCCTCAAGGTCGAGGCGTGGGACGAGGCGGGCAACACCGTCAAGCAGACCACCGTCCGGGCTTTCGACCTGCGTTGACGATCTCCCGGGGGCGCGCGGCCGGCTCCGGGCCGGC
>NZ_JBFAOV010000045.1:0-65602 GCF_040675375.1 Nonomuraea sp. NPDC049607 | reverse complement strand
TGCGTCAAGCTCACCAGCCCCGACGCGATCGCAGCCAGCTGATCCGCCCGGTCAGCCGGAAAACCCGACGAGGCCGCAAGCGGCAACCCGTCGGACGAGACGACCACCGCATGTGCCACACCGGGGACCGTGCTGACGAAGTCGGTGATCAACCAGTCGACTCCGCGCGCCGCGTGGCTCAGGTCGTTCATGCGCCCTCCTCTCTTTCACCGTTGTGGGGTTCACCGTTGTAGGAGCCGCGGGGGCCGGGCTGGAACGCCTTGCCCCCGGTGATGTCGTCGCGGGCCGCCCGGAAGCCCTGCTGGAAGCTGGACAACCTGTTCCGCACCCGGTCCGGCGAGACCGAGGGCATCGGCAGCACGCCCTTGGGCGAGGCGGAGGTGTCGGCCGAGCCCGGCACGAGGTTGGCCTTGGGCACCCGTTTGGGCAGGCCCGCCGCGGTCGTGCCGTCGCGGGCCGGTTCGGCCACGGCCTCGGCCGCGGTCCAGCCGGCGTCGGCCTTCGTCGAGCCCCAGCCGCCCTCGTCGCGCCCGAACCAGGCCGACTCGACGGCGGCGAAGATCGGCAGGTAGTCGTCCCCCGCGGAGGCGGGCGGCACGGGCGGGATCGGGCCGGTGGCCGCCGACTCGGTCTCGGGGAAGTCGGGCCGGGGCCGCTGGAGGCCATCCGGCTTCCAGGGTGGCGGCGGCTCGGCCGCGGGACGTTTGGACAACCCGCGGTCGCCGTTGTGGCGCGGCGGCGACCAGATGTCGTGGCTGTCGAAACCGCCGCCGTGCGCGTCGGAGGGCCAGCCGTCGGACGGCCACTGCGGCCAGTTGCCCCCCGCCTCCGGGTTCGACGGGTACGACGGGTGTGCCGGCCCCATCTGATAGGTGGGCCGCGGCCAGTCCTGTCCGGCGGGCGGCGGCGCCTGCGGCCAGTCGGACACCGGCGTGAGCGGCGTCTGCGGCCAGTCGGCCCCCGGCGCGGGCGGCGCGGGCGGCCAGTCGGCCCCGGCGGAGGAGGCGATCGCGGGCCAGTCGGGCTCGGGCGGGGCCGAGACCGGCGGCCAGTCGGTGGCCGGCGGCGCTGCGTGCGGCCCCACGTACGGCTCGCTCCCGGACGTGCTCTCGGCGAGCGCCGGGGGCTGCATGCCGGCGAAGCCCGGCGCCTGCGTACCCAGCATGTTCTCCGGGACGAGCACCATGGCTGTCAGCCCGCCGGAGTTGTGCGGGCGGAGCTGCACCCTGATGCCGTGCCGGTGGGCCAGCCTGGCGACCACGAACAGGCCCATCCGCCGCGAGACCGACACGTCGACGCTGGGCGAGTCGGTGAGCCGGTCGTTGGCCTGGGCCAGTTCCTCGGGGGTCATGCCGATGCCGGAGTCGGTGATCGACAACATCACGCCGCCGCCGTCGATCCTGCTGCCCGACACCGCCACCCGCGTCTCGCGCGGCGAGAACGACAGCGCGTTCTCCACCAGCTCGGCCAGCAGGTGGATGACGTCGTTGACGGCCTGTCCGGCCACCGACACGCCATCGGGCACCTGGAGCACGACGCGTTCGTAGCTCTCGACCTCCGACAGGGAGGCGCGGGCCACGTCGACCATCTTGACCGGCTGGCTCCAGCGACGCGGCGGGTCCTGACCGGCCAGGACCAGCAGGTTCTCGCTGTTGCGCCGCATACGGGTGGCCAGGTGGTCCAGCTTGAACAGGTTGCCGAGCCGCTGCTCGTCCTGCTCGCCCTGCTCCAGGCCGTCGATGAGGGTGATCTGCCGCTCCACCAGCGTCTGGCTGCGGCGCGACAGGTTCACGAACATCGCGTTGACGTTCGAGCGCAGTCGCGCCTCCTCGCCGGCCAGCCGCACCGCCTCGCGGTGGACCTCGTCGAAGGCGCGCGCCACCTCGCCGATCTCGTCATGGGTGTCCACCCCGATCGGCGGGACGGGCCCGACCTTGCCGTCACCCGCCTCGCGCAGCTGCCGCACGGTCTCCGGCAGGCGTTTCCCGGCGATGTCCAGGGCCTCGCCGCGCAGCCTGCGCAGCGGCCTGATGAGCGAGCGGGCGATGAAGGTGATGATGATCAGCACCACGATCAGCAGGATCATGATGAGCACGCCGGAGATCAGCGCGGAGCGGTTGGCCCCCTCCTCCAGGGCGCGGGCCCGCAGGATGACCGAGGAGGCCAGCGACTTCTCCACGCTGCGCAGGGCGTCGATCTTGCCCGTGCTGACGTCGAACCAGGTGCCGACGTCCTTGTCCGGACGTACGCCGATGCTCAGGGGCTTGGCCTCGACGGACTGGGCCATGGCCCGCAGCCGGAACAGGTCGGTCTGGTCGACGTCCCTGCCCACGACGGTGTCGCGGTAGAGCTCAAGCTGGTCGAGGCTGGCGAGGGTGGCGAACAGGGTCTCCTCGCTCTCCTCGCGCGCCTTGGCGTCGGAGAGGGCGTCGAGCTCGCCGCTGTCGAAGCTCTTCTTGTCCAGGGCGCTGGCCAGGATGCCCCGCTGTTTGGACGCCTGTTCCTTCGCGCGCGCGATGGCGGCCATGGAGCTGGCGCTGTGGGAGATGTCGTCGTCCACGGCGACCTGGCCCACCTGGTCGTGGAACTGCAGGAGGGTGGAGATGATCTGGGAGTACTTCTGGATCATCGGCAAGGGCTGGATCTTGCCCTTGACGGCGGTGTCGCGCAGGGTCTGGATCTCCTCCAGGCGGCGCAGCACCGGGCGTACGGAATCGGCGTGGGTGTCGGTGAGGGCGCCGGCCCGCACCTTGGCCTCGTCGATGAGGTTGTCGACCCCGCTGTAGGTGGTGCGGAGCTGGGCCGCGCGACTCTCCGGACGGCCTTGCGCGATGTAGAGGGCGGTCTCGTCCCGCTCGAAGGCCAGTTCGTGCGTGACGGCGCCGAGCTGCTCGCTGAGCTCGGCGACCTCTCTGAGTGTCTGGTACGTGTCGGCGTCCCTGAGGGAGGTGATCACGTTCAGCCCGCCCAGGCCCACCGCGACGGCCGTGGGCACGACGATCAACGCCACAAGACGCGATCTGACGTGCCAATTACCCAATCCGAACCTGTTAGAAGCTGGTTTGGGCAGCCGTCGCTTCTGGCGCCCGTGCGGCTCGCGGTCAGCGGAAGCTTCAGCGCTCTGCGTTCTCACTTGCCTCGCAACCTCTCGCCCCGGAGGGGAATTCTCGAAGACCATGCAGGTAAATGCACGTGGGGCAATATGTACAATCGAGATGAGGGCCATTTGAGCACAGGTACCGGTCAGGACCAACCACCTATAGTGCCCATCTGAGGCTTATATCCCGGATTGTCCAAATATTGTGACAAAATTGGTAGACCGCCGTTTACCTGCAAAAACGGGCAGCCGAAACGTGTTCCGCAAGCCCCCTTCCGCCCGCGGAACGATCCATATCAGTCAGTCTCAGTAGTAACAGACGCCCCGGGCGCCACCCTCTTTCACAAAACGGACAAAGTCATCTCACGCCTCTTTTAACGATAGAGCGGCAAACGGACATTGCAACCACAGGAGTCATTTTCTTGATAATGACTGCCAATGTGGTGCTACGGTCGATTCCTGCTTGTTCGTCAGGCACTCAGCCCCGGGGGCAGTTCAGCCACCCGGTCCCCCCGGCTCGATGTCTTGAAGGGAGTCCCTGACATGAGGCTTGGCCGCTCCGCCAAGGCCGCCATCATCGGGTTCGCCGTGACTTTAGGCGCCGTAGCGTGCAGCACCGGCGGCTCAACCACCGCCAGCGCCCCGCCCTCCGCCTCCGCGAACGGCGGCGGCGGCGCCTTGGAGAAGACGAAGCTCAAGATCGCCACTCTGCCCGCCATCGACAGTGCCGCCATCTATGTCGCCATCGACCAGAAGCTCTTCGAGCAAGAGGGGCTCGACGTCACCCCGCAGGTCGTCCAGGCCGCCCCTGAGGCGATCCCCATGCTGGTCAACGGCGAGATCGACGCCATGTTCGGCAACTACGTGTCGATGTTCCAAGCGCACGACAAGGGGGCGATCAAGATCCATGTGCTCGCCGAGGGCTCGCGGGCCGCCCCCGACTCGCTCAGCATCATGGCGCTGCCCAACTCCCCCATCAAGACGCCGAAGGACCTCGCGGGCAAGACGATCAACGTCAACGTCCTGCACAACTTCCAGGAGCTCGCGCTCACCCAGGTGCTCAAGGCCAACAACATCGACCCGGCCACGATCAAGTACGTCCCCGTGACCTTCCAGAACATCATGGCCTCGTGGAAGAACGGCCAGATCGACGCCGCCTACCTGGGCGAGCCGCTGGTCACCGCGGCGACGTCGCAGATGGGCGCCCGCAAGATCCTCGACCCCGCCTCCGGGCCGGCGGCGGAGTTCCCGATCTCGGGATACATCAGCACCCAGGACTGGTACGACAAGAACCCGAAGACGGCGGCGGCCTTCCAGCGGGCCATCCACAACGCGGCCAAGCTGATGGAGAACAACCGTGAGGTGGTGGCCAAGGTGCTACCGAACTTCACGCAGATCGACGCGCCCACGGCGGCGACGGTCACCTTCCCCTACTTCTCCAGCTCCGACAACCCGGTACGGCTGCAACGCGTGGCCGACTGGATGTGGGAGGCCAAGTGGCTGGGCAAGGAGATCGACGTCAAGGCGTTGATGTCGCCGACGACGTCGGGGTGAGCACCACCACGACGGGCGTCGTCATCCGCCGTCCGGCCGGCGCCGCCACGCGGTGGTCGCGCCGGGCGGCGGGGGCGGCGGGCTTCGCCGTCCTCGTCGAGCTGCTGAGCCGGTCGGGGCTGGTGGACGCCGAGGTGCTGCCGCCGGCCACGCGGATCGTCGGGCGCGGCGCCGCGCTGCTCGCCGATCCCGCCTTCCGCGACCACGCCCTGACCAGCCTGCTCGCCTGGGCCATCGGGCTGGGCCTCGCGGTGCTGGTCGCGGTGCCGCTCGGCCTGCTGCTCGGCAGCGTGCCGATGATCGACGCCGCCACGCGCTCGGTGGTGGAGTTCCTGCGGCCGATCCCGTCGGTGGCGCTGATCCCGCTGGTCGCGCTCGTCATCGGCACCGGCCTGCAGCTCCGCGTCACACTCGTGCTCTACGCCGCCATGTGGCCCATCCTCTACAACACCATGTACGGCCTGCGCGGCGTCGACCCCGTCGCCAAGGAGACCATGCGCTCCTATGGCTTCGGCCCGCTGTCGGTGCTGCTGCGGGTCAGCCTGCCGTCGGCGGCGCCGTTCATCACGACGGGCGTGCGGCTGGCGGCGTCGGTGGCGCTCATCCTGACCGTCAGCACCGAGATCGTGGCCGGGCGCGGGGAGGGCATCGGCGTGTTCATCTTCTTCGCCGGGATCGCGGTGCCGGCCAGGATGACCGACATCCTGGCCGGGGTCTTCTGGGTGGGGCTGTTCGGCGTGCTGGTCAACGCCCTGCTGGTGGCCGCCGAGCGGCGCGCCTTCCGCTGGCACCACGCGCGGCTGACGGAGGGCGCGTGACCAGGGCCCGCCGCGGGCCGGGGGCGCGCAATGGTACACGCGGGCCGGGGGCGCGCAACGGCACGCGCGGCACGGTGTTCCGGGTGGTCGTGCTGGTCGTGCTCGTCCTGGGCTGGGAGGCGGGCACGCGGCTGGCGGGCAGCGCGTTCTTCCCGCCGCCGACGACGATCGTGGGCCGGATGCACCAGATGTGGTTCTCCGGGCCGCCCGGCAGCCTGTTCCTGACCGGCGAGGCCGTGGACAACGTCCTGCCGAGCCTGGGCAGGATGGCCGCCGGGTTCGCGGGCGGGGGCGTGGCCGGGGTGCTGCTCGGGCTGGCGTTCGGGTTGTCGGCGCGGGTCTACGACTACCTCGACGGCGTGCTGCAGTTCCTGCGCGCGATCCCGCCGCCCGCGCTGGTCACCGTGTTCCTGGTGGTGTTCGGGTTCGGGCTGCGCATGCAGCTCGCGTTCATCGTGTTCAGCGTCGTGTGGCCGGTGCTGCTCAACACGGCCGACGGCGCGCGGGCGGTCGATCCGCTGCACCTGGACACCGGGCGGGTGTTCCGGCTGTCGCGGACGGAGCGCCTGCTGCGGGTCGTGCTGCCGTCGGCGCTGCCGAAGATGTTCGCCGGGCTGCGGCTGGCGCTGTCCCTGTCGCTGATCGTGATGGTCTTCGCCGAGCTGCTGCCGGGAGCGTCCAACGGCATCGGGTTCCAGCTCACCACCGCGTACTCGACGTTCGACCTGCCCGCGATGTGGGCCGGGATCGTGCTGCTCGGCGTGCTGGGTTACCTGCTCAACGAGCTGTTCCTGGTGGCCGAGCGGCGGGTGCTGGCCTGGCACCTCGGCGCGCAGCGGCTCATGGGGCAGTGAACGTGCCGGCGTCGACCGGGCGGCTGCGCGGCGGTTCGTAGGCGCCCGAGTCGATGCCCCACGACGCGACGGAGAGCGGCATGATCTCCACCCATACGGGCTCGTACCCGGGCTTCAGCCGTTCGCCGCCTGTGGAGTGCACCCGCCCGACCCCCTGGACCAGGACTCCGCGCGGCCCCTCCTCGGTGAAGTCGTCCACGACGAGCGACACCTCGGGGTTGCTCCTGACGTCGGCGCGGTACCGCCGGGGACGCACGCCCTCGGGCAGCATGCGGGAGCCGACCGCGATCATGCCACGGTCCGGCTGGAGATGGATCCGCACGGGCACGACGTGCGGCGTTCCCCCGGCCCCCGCCGTGGCCAGCCGCGCCAGGTCGTGCGCGAGCAGGTAGGCGAACTCCCCGTCACTGAATCCGCGCATCACACACCTCACACCAGATAGGAACGAGATTAGTGGGACAAACCTGTTCTTCAGCCTGCAAAGAGAGAGAAACTTAGCGTCATGTTCCCCGTCAGGGGACACGGGTGATCGGATCGAGACCACTGGGGGCGACGTGCGGACGATGGTCGTGGGCGGCGGCATCGGCGGGCTCACCACGGCGCTCAGCCTGGCGGCGGCCGGGCTGGAGTGCGTGGTCGTGGAAGCGGCCGCCGCGCTGAGGCCGCTCGGCGTCGGGATCAACCTGCAACCGCACGCCGTACGGGAGCTGACCGAGCTCGGGCTGGCCGGCGAGCTGGCCACGCTGGGCGTGGAGACGAGCTTCATGACCTTCGCCGACCGGCACGGCAACGTGATCCTGGCGCTGCCGCGCGGCCGGTCGGCCGGCTACCGCTGGCCGCAGTACAGCATCCACCGGGGCGAGTTGCAGATGGCGCTGCTGGCCGCGGTCGAGGAACGGGTCGGCCCGGTGCGGACGGGCGTCCGCCTGGAGGGCTTCGAACAGGACGGCAAGGAGGTCCTCGTCCGGCTCCGGCAGGGCGGCGAGCTCCTGGAGGAACGGGTGGACGTGCTCGTCGGCGCGGACGGCGTGCAGTCCACGGTACGGGCGCTGCTGCACCCGTCGGGCGATCCCCTGCTGTGGGCGGGCATCCGGATGTGGCGCGGGGTGGCCGAGACCGATCCCGTCCTGGACGGCGCCACGGTGCTCGTGGGCGGCTCCAACCGGGCCGGAAAGCTCGTGACGTATCACATCTCGGCCGGAAATCCCCGGCTGGTCAACTGGGTGGCCGAGGTCAAGGTGGCCGAGCCAGGCGTCGTCGCGGAGGCCGACTGGTCGCGCGAGGGCCGGCTGGAGGAGGTGTCCGCCCACTTCGCGGACTGGCGGTACCGTCCGGTGGACGTCCAGGGGTTGTTGTCGGGCTCGGCCCGCATCCTGGAGTACCCGATGGTGGACCGGGATCCGCTGCCCGTCTGGGGCGAGGGCCGGGTGACGCTGCTGGGCGACGCCGCCCACCCCATGTACCCGATCGGCTCGAACGGCGGCTCGCAGGCCGTGCTCGACGCGCGGGTGCTGGCCCGGTGCCTGGCGACGTCCGGCGACCCGGCCACGGCGCTCAAGGCGTACGAGGAGGAACGGCGTCCGCCCACGTCGGCGCTGGTGCTGGCCCATCGGGCGCTGCCGATCGAGGATACGATCGCGCTGGTGACCGAACGCGCGCCCGACGGGTTCGCCGACATCGCCGACGTGCTGACGGAGGCCGAGCTGGCCGCCATGGCCGGGGCGCAGCGGCGCATCTCCGACGCCGACGTCCGGGCGCTGAACGAGCGGGGGTCGTGGAGCGTGGGCATCCCATGACAGCCGTGAAGACTCAAGGGTAAGATCCGACACCGAAGAGCCATACCGACATTTCCGGCTTCCCGAGTCGGTCCTCCGCTCGGGGCCTCGCCCCCTAGGACATCCATGCTCGAGATAGAGAACCTCTCCCACGTCTACGGCGGCGGTGGCCCCAACGCTCACCACGCCATCGAAGGGCTGAACCTGAGCGTCGCCGCGGGCGAGCTGCTGTGCATCGTCGGGCCGTCGGGCGCCGGGAAGTCCACCCTGCTGCGCTCCATCGCCGGGCTGATCAGGCCGACGGGCGGGGAGGTCAGGGTCGAGGGCGAGCTCGTGCGGCAGACGCCGGACAACCTGGCGGTGGTCTTCCAGGACTACAGCCGCTCGCTGTTCCCGTGGATGTCGGTGGCCGACAACGTGGCCCTGCCGCTGCGCCGCCGGGGCATGGACAAGCGGCAGCGCCGCGAGGCCGCCCAGGAGGCGCTGGAGTCGGTCGGGCTCCAGGGCGCCGAGAAGAAGTACCCGTTCCAGCTCTCGGGCGGCATGCAGCAGCGGGTGGCGATCGCGCGGGCGCTGGCCTACCGGCCCTCGCTCATGCTCATGGACGAGCCGTTCGGCTCGGTCGACGCCCAGACCCGCGAAGACCTCGAAGACCTGGTGCTGAAGGTGCGCGGCCACCACCAGATGACGATCGTGCTCATCACGCACGACATCGACGAGAGCGTCTACGTCGGCGACCGCGTCGTGGTGTTGTCGAAGGCGCCCGCTCGCGTGGTCGGCGACCTCAAGGTCGACCTGCCCGGCCCGCGCGACCAGATCACCACCCGCGAGCACCCTGACTTCGTCCACCTGCGCGCCGAGGTCGGCCGCCTGGTGCGCGGCCACGCCACCGCCGCCGACCCTGTCGCCGAGCCCGCCGCCGAGTCCACTTCCGACCCGGACGCCGAGCCCACTTCCGAGCCCGCCGCCGAGTCCACTTCCGACTCCGTCGCCTGAGCCCGCCGCCCGGCCGTCCGGGGCGCGCGCGGATCGATGGGCGCGCGCCCGGGGCTCACGTCTATACCGGCGTGTGCGAGTGGCGGGTGAGCGCGTGCTCCACCAGCGTGATCAGGGTGGATTTCACCGTGTCGCGCTGACGGGCGTCGAGGCGGATGATCGGGATGTGCCCGCCGACGGACAGGGCCTCCCGGATCTCGTCCTCCGCGTGGGCGAACTGACCGTCCCAGCCGTTGATGCCGATCACGAAGGGCAGCTTGGCCTCTTCGAAGTAGTCGATCGCGGGGAAACTGTCCGCGAGACGGCGCGTGTCCACCAGGACGACGGCGCCGATCGCACCGCGCACGAGGTCGTCCCACATGAACCAGAAGCGGTGCTGTCCGGGGGTGCCGAACAGATAAAGGATCAGATCGCGATCCAGCGACACACGTCCGAAGTCCATCGCCACGGTGGTGGTCGTCTTGTTCGGCGTGAGCGAGACGTCGTCGACGTGTGCCGATGCGTCCGTCATGACCGCTTCCGTGGTGAGCGGCAGGATCTCCGAGACCGCTCCCACGAACGTCGTCTTCCCCACGCCGAAGCCCCCGGCCACGACGATCTTCGTCGAGGTCAGACCGGGGCTAGAGCCTGCGAAGTCCACTGAGCACCCTTTCGAGCAAGTTGAGGTCCGGCTTTCCCGCGTCCAGCGCAGGCTGGTGCACGCGGATCAGGCCCTCCGACGCCATGTCGGCGATCAGCACCCGGACCACACCAAGGGGCTGGCGTAAAAGGGCGGAGATCTCGGCAACCGACCGGACGTTCCGGGTCAGCTGAATGATCGCCTGATACTCCGGACTCAGTAGGGAAATGTCTTGGTATTCCGACGTCACGGAGGACACCAAAGCCTCCATGGCGAACTTCATCCGCGGCGCGGTGCGCCCCCCGGTCACGGCATAGGGCCGTACCAGGGAGCTCGGCTTCTGCGGACGAGGGGCCGCCGGATGCGGCGGAGTGCTATCACCAGCCCAACCCTGACCTGACACCATGATCTCCTGTCACCGCCCGCTAGCGGGGGCGGGCCGCTTGCAGCTCAGCGCGTACGGCCGGGGTGAGCACCTGACCTGCCCGCTCGACCAGCAGCGTCATCTGGTACGCCACGAGGCCCATGTCACAGTCGGGAGCCGCGAGGACGGCCAGACAGGACCCGTCGCTGATGGACATGATCATCAAGAGCCCGCGCTGCATCTCGATGACGGTCTGGGTCACCATGCCGCCCTCGAAGACCCGCGCGGCGCCCTGCGTCAAACTGATCACACCCGAGGCGACCGCGGCGAGCTGGTCGGCCCGGTCCTTGGGGAAACCCTCCGAGAAGGCCAGCGGCAGGCCGTCGGACGACACCACGACGGTGTGCGCGACGCCTGGCACGTTGTTCACGAAGTCGGTGATCAGCCAGCTGATGCCACGCGCTCCCTGGCTCATCTCTCTCATTTGTCCTCCTCATTCTCTTCTCCGCGGGTGAACGCGCGGCCTTGCCGCACTCCCTGCTGGAAGCTGGAGAGCCTGCTGCGCAACCGCTCGGGCGAGATCTGCGGCGGCGGTGACGTGGGCTGCGGCTCGGCGAGACTGGCCGTACCGGGCACGAGGTTGGCCTTGGGCACGCGGCGCGGCAGGCCCGAGGCCGTGATGCCGGACTGGGCGGGCTGCGCCGCGGCCTGGGCCGCCTGGAAACCCGAGTCGGCGGGCGAGGACCACGACGCGCCGGCGCCGGACTGGCCGGGCTTGCGCTGCGGCAGCCCGGACCGGCCGGTCGCCGGGGCGGCGGGCGGCGCCGCGGGCGGCGCGGACGCCGGGGGCTCGGCGGGCACAGCCGGGTGCACGGCGGTGATCTCGTGCTCGGACTCCTGGTCCTGGCGCAGCTGCTCGGGGTCGGGCCTGCGGAACCAGTCCGAGCCGACGGACGAGAAGATCGGCAGGAACTCCTCGCCCTGCTCCTCCAGGGGCGAGGTGCGCACCACGGGGAGCGGGCCGGTCATGTCCTGCGAGGAGTAGTCGCCCTGGCCGAACGGGCCGAAAGCGCCCGGACTGCTCTGCTCGTACTGGTCGGCGGGCTTGGGCTCCTCCGCGCCGAACCCCTGGAGGTCGCCGAACGCCGAGCGGTAGGGCTCCTCGCCGTACGGCGGGGGGCTCGGCCGGTCGACCGACTCGAACAGGGACCGCCGCGGCTCCTCGCCGAAGGCCGACTGGCCGAGCGAGGTGTCCCCGAAGGACGGCGAGCCGAAGGAGGACCAGCGGGGCTCCTCCTTCCCGGCCTGCGGCGGCTCGGTGGCGAAGGACGGCCAGCGGGGCTCGTCGTCCTGCATCGGCGGCGGCTGCTCGGCGAAGGAGGGCCAGCGCTGCTCGCCCCACGGGGACTGGGCCTGCGGCTGCGGCTCGGGCTGGGCCGCCGGCGGCTCCTCCGCGAAGAACGGCTTGGGCTCGTCGGAGTAGAACGGCTTGGGCTCGTCGGCGAAGAAGGGCTTGGGCTCGTCGCCGAAGGACGGCTTGGGGTCCTCGGCGAACGAGGGCCAGCGCGGCTCGTCCCGGCCGGGCTCCTCGCCGAAGGATCCCCAGCGGGTCTCCTCCTGCGCGGACTCGTCGGCGAAGGACGGCCAGTTGCCGGTGCCCGGCGCGGGCAGCGAGCCCGGCCACTGCGTGTCCAGCACCCGGTCGGCCGAGGCCGGCGCGGAGGCGTGGCCGCCGTTCTGGCTCGCCTCGTCGGGCTGGGCGGGCACGCCGAACTGGCTCGGGTCGAACGTGGTGAACGCCTCGTACTGGCTGCCGGCCTGCTGCGGCATGCCCGCGCCCCCGCTGATGAGCATGTCGGGCATCATCACCAGCGCGCTCAGGCCGCCGGTCTCCCGCATGCTGAGCTGGACGCGGATGCCGTGGCGCAGCGCCAGGCGGCCGACCACGAACAGGCCCATGCGGCGGGAGACGCCGACGTCCACGACGGGCGGGTTGGCCAGGCGCCAGTTGGCCTCGGCGAGCTCTTCGGGGCTCATGCCGATGCCCAGGTCGTTGATGGAGATCATGACGCCGCCGTCGGCGGCCACGCTGCTGACCTCGACCTTGCTCTCGCGGGGCGAGAAGGAGATCGCGTTCTCGATCAGCTCGGCGAGCAGGTGGACGGCGTCGGTGACGGCCGGGCCGACGATCAGCGTGCCGGACGGGATCTTGATCTGGACCCGCTCGTAGTTCTCGACCTCCGACAGCGAGGCGCGGGCGATGTCGACCAGCGGCACCGGCTCGCTCCACTTGCGCGCGGCCTCCTGGCCGGCGAGGACCAGGAGGTTCTCGCTGTTGCGGCGCATGCGGGTGGCCAGGTGGTCGAGGCGGAACAGGTTCGCGAGCCGCTGCTCGTCCTCCTCGCCCTGCTCCAGGCCCTCGATGAGCTGGAGCTGCCGTTCGACCAGCGTCTGGCTGCGGCGGGAGAGGTTGACGAACATGGCGTTGACGTTGGCGCGCAGCTTGGCCTCGTCACCGGCCAGCCGGAGCGCCTCGCGGTGGACCTCGTCGAAGGCCCGGGCCACTTCACCGATCTCGTCACGGGTGTTGACGCCGACCGAGGGCACCTCGGGCACCTGCGCGCCCTCACCGGACTCGCGCAGGATGCGGACGGTCTCGGGCAGCCGGGTGGTGGCCACCTGGAGCGCCTCGGCGCGCAGCCGGCGCAGCGGGCGGACCAGCGAACCGGCCACCCGGGTGGTGATGATCAGGACGAGCAGCAGCAGGACGAGGATGGTCGCGCCGCTGATGATGGCGTTGCGCTGCTCGGTGTCGCTCAGCTCACGGGCCCTGGTCACGATCTTGGTGGCCAGGGAGTCCTCGACCTTGCGCATGGCGTTGCCGGCCAGCGTGGTGCTGTCGTACCAGCGGCTCAGGTCGCGGGCGGAGGTGACGTCGAGGTCCTTGATCTGGTTGTACTCACGGATCTGGGCCAGGGCGCGCTGCCGCATCGCGTCGGCGCGGTCGATGTCCGAGCCGCGCATGCCCTTCTGGTACGCCTTCAGGTCGGCCGGGTCGGCCTCCCGCTCGAAGGCGGCGAGCTCGGCCTGCTGGCGGCTCCACGAGCCGAGCAACTCCGACGGATCGTCGTAGTCGAGCTTACGCTCAAGGAGCGCGATCATGAGAATGGTCTGCTGCCTGGAGACTTCTTCCTTGACCCGCTCCAGCGAGCCGAGGGCGGCCACGTCACCCTGGAGGTCGTCGTCGTTCACGCCGTCGCCCAGGTCGCCCAGGATGCCGGAGAAGACGCCGATCATCGTCGTGTACGTGGTGATCGCGGCTCGCGAGGGCGCGCCGTCGGCCACCATCGACGCCCGGAGGCTGTCGAGGCCGGCCAGCCACCGGCGCATGTTCTCCACGCCCTCGCGGATACGGGCCGAGTGCGCGGCGTCGATGGCGTTCGCCGAGGCCAGCACCCGCTTCTTGGCCGCGTCGACGGCCGCGCGCTGGGTCTTGAGCTGAACGAACCGTCCGGACTTCGACTGGTCGGTGACGTACCACGCGGTGAGCGTGCGTTCCTTGGCCAGCTCGTGGTTGAGTCCGCCGATGCGCTGCACCAGCTCGGCGACCTGGGTCAGCCGGCGGTACTCGGAGCTCGTCCCGATCGCGTTGGCGAGCTGCACACCCGCGAGGAGCACGCCCACGATGGTGGGGATGAGGATCAGCGCGATCAACCTTGAGCGCACACGCCAGTTCCCCAGCCGGAACCTTCCGCCTGTGTACTCCCCTGACCTCGTGTGCCTGGGGTTTTCCGTCCTCACTGACTCTCGCTACCTCTCGCCGGTACGTGCTCGAAAGAAAATCAGACACGCGTGTGGCGCATGGGATTCTGTCCGGCTGGGTAATTGGAACACAGTCCGTACCAGACGGCCAACCGCACATTTCCCACTAAATGCACCCAAAGCGACACTTTGGGCGACATATCGCCGTACACGTTTTCAGGCGGGCCGGAACGAATCCCGCTCCACGGGTGCCGCGTGCTTGACCATCAGGTGACGCGTCACCGAATACTCCTGCACCGCCTCCTGGCTCATGTCCTTACCGAACCCGCTGCCTTTCACGCCGCCGTGCGGCGCCTCGCTGGCGATCGGGAGATGATCGTTCACCCAGGTCACGCCCACGTCCAGCCGGTGGGACACGCGCATCGCCCGCGCGACGTCGCGCGACCACACCGACGAGGCGAGCCCGTACGGGGTGTCGTTGGCCAGCCGGACGGCCTCGTCCTCGCCGTCGAACGGCAGCGCCACAAGGACCGGTCCGAAAAGTTCTCCCTGGACGATCTCGCTCTCCTGTGCGACATCGGTCACAAGCGTGGGCGGGTAGAAGAACCCGGGCCCCTCGACGGGCGCGCCGCCATGCACGATCCGCCCGCCCGAGCGTGAGACGAAGCCGTGCACGCGCTCGCGGTGGGCGGCCGAGATCAGCGGGCCGATGTCCG
The DNA here is from genome assembly GCF_040675375.1 of Nonomuraea sp. NPDC049607. Lineage (NCBI taxonomy): Bacteria > Bacillati > Actinomycetota > Actinomycetes > Streptosporangiales > Streptosporangiaceae > Nonomuraea > Nonomuraea sp. NPDC049607. The sequence continues at coordinate 51,047 of NZ_JBFAOV010000045.1, read as the reverse complement.
TCGCCGGGTCCCAGGGGTCGCCCACGGTGATCTCGACGAGCGTCGCCCGGATGGCCTCGACGGCGTCGTCGTAGATCTCGCGGGCCACGTACACGCGGGTGGCCGCGGTGCAGTCCTGGCCGGTGTTGTACGTGGCGCCCATGGCCACGCCGCGGGCCATCTCGGCCAGGTCGGCGTCCTGGAAGACCAGGGCGGGCGCCTTGCCGCCGAGTTCGAGGTGCACCCGCTTGAGCGTGGCCGCCGCGCCGGTCATGACCGCCCGGCCAGTGCCGGTCGAGCCGGTGACGCTCACCATGTCCACGCCCGGGTCGGTCACCAGCGCCTGGCCGACCTCGGCGTCGCCGGTGACCGCCTGGACGAGCCCCTCGGGCGCGCCCGCCTTGGCGAACAGCTCGGCCAGGCGCAGCGTCGTGCGCGGCGTCTGCGGCGCCGGCTTGATGACCACGGCGTTGCCGGCGGCCACGGCCGGGCCGACCTTCCACACCGCCATGACGAACGGGAAGTTCCATGGCGCGATCGACCCCACCACCCCGACGGGCCGGCGCAGCAGCACCGAGGTGTAACCGGCGCTGAACACCCCGGCGCCCGACCCTTCGAGAGAGCGGGCGGCGCCGGCGAAGAAGCGCAGGTTGTCGACGGCGAAGGGCAGCTCGCCGTCCCTGAACACGGCCGCCGGCTTGCCGGTCTCCTCCACCTCCAGCCTGGTCAGCTCCTCGGCGTCGGCCTCCACCAGGTCGGCCAGGCGCAGCAGCAGCCGCTGGCGCTCGGCGGGAGTGGTCTGCGCCCACTCCTCGTACGCGCCCCTGGCGGTCCGGACGGCCGCCGCCACGTCCGCCACCGGCGTGTCCGGGATCTCGGCGCACGGGAGGCCGGTGGCGGGGTTGATCAGTTCACGCATGGAATGTCCTCGAAATCCCTACTGGCCGAGCTGTTCGATCAGGTCGGCGGCCTTGCGCAGGCCGTCACGGCCGCGGATCTCCTCGCCCGCGGCGGCGAGCCTCGCGCGCATCTCGGTGTCGCCGAGCAGGCGCTCCACGGCGCCTGTCAGCTCCTCGTCGGTGAAGGTGTAGGTGGAGAGCCTGACACCGTAGCCCAGTTCGTCCACGCGCTGGGCGTTGTCGTACTGGTCCCAGAACAGCGGGAGCACGATCATCGGCTTGCCGAAGTGCACCGCCTCGGTGGTGGTGTTGTTGCCGCCGTGCGTGATGACCAGGTCGCACAGCGGGATGATCTTCGTCTGCGGCAGGAACTCGGCGCCGTACATGTTGTCGGCGAGCCTGATCTCCTCGTGCAGCGGGCCCTTGGAGACGATGTACTGGTGGCGCGTGCCGGCCAGGATGTCGATCACGCGCTGCATCAGCTCCACGTCGGAGGAGCCGAGCGAGCCGAGCGAGAAGTAGATCAGCGAGCCGTCGTTACGCTCGTGCTCATCGTCGCGCCCGCTTCGCTCCTCGTTGGCTCCTCCGTCGCTCTCTCGTCGCGAGCTCCTGCGCTCGAAGGGCAGCGTGAAGTCCTCGTCGGTCTCGCGCACCGAGGAGTCGAGCCGCTGCCAGCTCGGGCCGAGCGGGCGGGCGTCGGTGTAGTCGAGGATCTCGGGGAAGACGTAGAGGTTCAGGTCGCCCTCGTGGATGAAGTCCAGGTCGGGCAGCGGGGCCGTGCCCTGCTCGACGCACCACGCGTTGAAGGCCGTCCAGATCTCGCGGTGGGTGCGGTCGTACTCGGCGCGGAAGGCGTCCCACTCGGAGCGGTCGTCGGCGGGCAGGCCGGAGAAGACCGGCGCGACGTTCTCGCCGCGCACCTCCAGCGGGTTGCAGGAGACGATGCGGACGAACTTCTTGCCGGCCGTGAGCAGCGCCGGGAACGTGATCACGTTGTCCTCGACGATCACGTCCGGGTTCACGCGCTCGATGATGGCCTTGAGCTGCGGCTCGCAGTACTTGGCGCCGTCGATGAGGGAGTCCCAGATCGGCTTGGTGACGGTGTCGAGCTGCTCCAGCGTGCTCTTGCGGTACTCCGGCGCGGTCTCGCGGATGAAGTCCTTCCAGAACTGACCGGCGTCCTGCTCCTCGGCGTTCTCGGCCGGCGGGGCGAGGTCGACGAGGTCCTCCTCGAAGCCGAGCGCTTCGAGCTTGCCCTTCCAGGAGGATTCGGCGGCGAAGACGACGCGGTGCCCGCGACGACGGAGAATGTCGCCGATGCCGATGCTGTTGTTCGTGGGGCCGTACGCGCTCTCTGGCATGAACAGGATGGTGAGGGACATCGTGAACTCCGGGGGAACTCGTCAAATTGAAGAGGAATTCAAATACTCATCTAGCGTGAAGCGCAAGTTAAGTGCACTATGGTCACGGCCGATCTGAATGGTGACCAAACGCACGGGGGGTGGTGGTCGTGGCCCAGCGCAAAAGCCGTAGTGACCGGCGCATCGACTTGATCGAGGCCGCGCGCCGAGCCATCATCCGTCATGGAATCGACGGAGTACAGCTCTCGCACGTCGCCGAGGAGGCCGGCCTGACCTCCGGAGCCGTGCTCTACCACTACCCCGACCTGGGCGAACTCCTGGTCGAGGCGCAGCACGCGGGCATGGAACGTTTCTACGAGCTGCGCATGCGCCGCCTGGCCGACTTCACCGACCCGGTCGAGAAGCTGGTCGTCACGATCCGGTCGGGGTTGCCGACCGGGCCGCTCGACCCCGACGTGCGACTGCTCAACGAGCTGGGCGGCGCCGCGGGCCGGCACCGGGTCTACGGCGTGCTGCTCACGTCGCTGTACGACCGCCAGGTGTCGATGTACCAGGCGATCCTGGACACGGGGGCCGCGCTCGGGGTCTTCCGGCTGACGGCCGACTCCGTGACCGTCGCGCGCAACCTGGTGGCCCTGGAGGATGCCTACGGCTACCGCATCACCGCCCGCCACCCGCTGATCGGGCCCGACGAGGCGGCCGAGCTGATCCTGTCGTACGCGCGGGCGGCGACGGGCAACGACCTGGCTCATTGATCGACCGTCATGATGACGGCGTCCTGGGTCTCCCAGCGCACCTTCACCTTGGCGCCGGGCTGCACCGTGCTCGCTCCCTGAACGGCGGCGAGCACGGGTTTGGCCCGTCCCGGCACGTCCACGGAGATGTGTGAGACGCCGCCGTAGAAGCTGACGTCCAGGACGCTGCCCTTCAGGCCCCTGGCCGCGTTCTCGTCGGCCAGCTCGATCTTCTCGGGACGGACCGCGAGCAGCGCCTTGGTGTCGGCGGCGAGCTCGTCGAGCGGCGTTCCGGCCAGCATGCCGAACTCGTCGCTCTTGATCCCGTCCAGGCCGGTGTAGACGCCCTCGAAGAGGTTGTTCGCCCCGACGAAGTCGGCCACGAACGGCGAGCGCGGGCGCTCGTACAGGGCGACGGGGGCGTCCACCTGGCGCACGGTGCCGCTGTCGAAGACCGCGATGCGGTCGGCCAGCGACATGGCCTCCTCCTGGTCGTGCGTGACGACCACGAAGGTGATGCCGACCTCGTGCTGGAGCCGCTTGAGCTCCAGCTGCATGTCCGCGCGGACCTTCTTGTCCAGGGCCGACAGCGGCTCGTCGAGCAGCAGCAGACGCGGCCGCTTGACGATGGAACGCGCCAGCGCGACCCGCTGCCGCTGTCCGCCGGACAGCTGGGCGGGCTTGCGCGAGGCGTGCGCCGACAGGCCCACGGTCTCCAGCACCTCGCCGACGCGCTGCTTGATCTCCGCCCGGGGCAGCTTCTCGCGCTCCAGGCCGTAGGCCACGTTCTTGGCCACGGTCATGTGCGGGAACAGCGCGTACGACTGGAACATGAGGCTGATCGGCCGCCGGTTGGGCTGCTTGGCCAGCAGGTCCTCGTCGTCGAGCGTGACCGTGCCGGCGTCGGGCGACTCGAACCCGGCGATGATGCGCAGCAAAGTGGTCTTCCCGCAGCCGGACGGCCCGAGCAGGGCGAAGAACTCGCCCTGCTCGATCTCCAGCGAGACGTCGTCGAGCGCGGTGACGTCGCCGAACCTGCGGGTGATCCCGTCAATCCTGAGCACGCGATCTCCCGATCTTGGTCATCCGCTGCCCGGCGATCACTGCCGTGAAGCTCACGAGGAGCAGGATCGCGGCCAGCGCGTTGATCTTCGGGGTCACCCCGAAACGAACCATTGAGTAGATGACGATCGGCAGCGTCGGCTCGGCGTTGCCGATCGTGAAGAAGGCGATCACGAACTCGTCCAGCGACAGCGTGAACGCCAGCAGCGCCCCGGCGACGATCCCGGGCAGGAGCTGCGGCAGCGTGATCTTCATGAACGTGACCACCGGCCCGGCCCCCAGGTCGCGCGAGGCCTCCTCCAGCGAGGGGTCGGCGCCGGTGAGCCGGGTGCGCACCACGGCCGCGACGAACGCCATGGAGAACAGGGCGTGCGCGAGGGTCACCGTGGGCAGCCCGAGCGCGAACTGGGCGTCCCACTGGGCCAGGAAGTTGTTGATCAGGGCGTACAGGACCAGCAGGCCGATCCCGAGCACCAGGTCGGGCAGCACGGCCGGCATGAGCGCGACCGCGTCGAGGATCTTGGACCTGGTGTACCGGGCCAGGCCGACGGCCAGCAGCGTGCCGAGCACGGTGGCGATCGCCGTCGAGCCCAGGGCCACGATCAGCGTGTTGACCAGGCTGTCCCGGACCTTCTCGTCGGCGGCCAGCTCGCCGTACCACTTCAGGCTGAAGCCCTCGAAGGTGTAGGCCGACTTGCCGGAGTTGAAGGACATGACGACCAGGACGATGATCGGCACGTACATGAAGACGTAGGTCGCCCAGAAGGGCACGTACAGCAGCTTGGGCCTACGCACGGCGGGCCGCCCACGCCTGGACGAGCAGCAGCAGGACCAGCAGGGCGATCAGCGCCAGCACCAGCGCCGAGCCGAACGGCCAGTCGCGCGCGGTCAGGAACTGGTTGCGGATCAGGTTGCCCACCATGATCGACTTGCTGCCGCCGAGCATCTCGGGGATGACGAAGTTGCCGAAGCTCGGCACGAACACGAACATCGCCCCGGTCAGCGCGCCGGGCAGCGTGAGCGGCAGCGTCACCTTCCTGAACGTGGTGAACGCCGAGGCCCCGAGGTTCGCCGACGCCTCGCGCAGTTGCGGGTCGAGCTTCTCGATCGAGGAGTACAGCGGCAGCACCATGAGCGGCAGGTACGAGTAGAGCAGGCCGACGACGATCGTGCCCTGGGTGTAGAGCAGCTCCAGCTTCGTGCCCAGCAGGGAGTTGATCAGCCCCGGGCCGCTGAGCATGATGATCCACGCGTAGACGCGGATGATGAAGTTCGTCCAGAAGGGCAGCACGATCGCCACCAGGGCGATCGTCTTCCACTTCGGCGGGAGCTGGGCGATCAGGTACGCCGTCGGGTAGCCGAGCAGCAACGCGATCAGCGTGGCGATCGCCGCCATCTTCAGCGAGTCGCCGACGACCCCCAGGTAGAGGGAGTCGAACAGGCGCTGGAAGTTCTCCAGCGTGAACTCGTAGAAGATGCCGCCGAAGCGCCCCCGCTGGAAGACCGTGTAGCTGAGCACCAGCCCCAGCGGCACGAGGAGGAGCACGACCAGGTACGTCAGACCTGGCGAAAGGAAAACGAACGCGCCCAGCCGGCGACCCCGCTTACGGGACACCGGCCGGGCCTTGACCTCGGATCTCACTGCACCAACGACTATCCGGCCGTGACTTCCTGCGACAGGCGGCTGAACTTGGTCGACGCCTGCCCCAGGTCGATGATCGACTCACCGTTGAGCAGCTCCGCCGGCTTGATGTCCAGCAGCGAGCCCTTGGCGATGGTCACCTTGTCCATGGCGGCCTTGTTGGGGACCTTGTAGTTGATGTTCTCGGCCGCCCAGCGGTGGATCTCCGGGTCGAGGATCATGTTGATGAAGGCGTGGGCCGCCTCCTTGTTCTTGGAGGACTTCATGATCACCATGGTGTCCACCCAGAGGTCGCTGCCCTCCTTCGGCACCACGAACTTGATGTTCTGCTTCTCGTCCGTGGTGGGGCACCAGCCGTCCCACGCCTCGACCATGATCGCCTCGCCGGACTTCAGCTTGTCGCCGAAGGTGGTGTCGTCATAGGAGAGCAGGTGCGGCTTCTGCGAGACCAGGAGCTCCTTGGCCTTGGCGATCTCCTCGTCCTTCTCGGTGTTGACCGAGTAGCCGAGCGACTTGAGCGCGGGCAGGACCAGCCAGCGCTCGGTGGTCATCATGGTGACCTTCTTCTCGGCCCAGGACGCGGGCTTGAGGATGTCGTTCCAGCTCGTCGGCGGCGTCTTCACCAGGTCGCTGCGGTAGCAGATGCCGGTGGTGCCCCAGGTGTAGGGCACCGAGTACTTGTTGCCCTTGTCGTAGGAGAGCTGGGTGGCCTCGGGGTAGAGATTGGCCAGGTTGGGGATCAGCTCGGCGTGGATGGGCTCCAGCAGGCCCTGGGCGTTGAGCGCCTGGGCGTACTGACCGGACACGAACGCGACGTCGATGCCGCTGTCGCCGGAGGCGGTCAGCTTGGCCATCGCCAGCTCGTTGGTGTCGTGGTTGGTGATCGCCATCTCTTTGACCTTGAGCTGCTGCTTGACCTTCTCGGGCAGCTCCTCGGGCGTGTAACCCGGCCAGACCGTCACCTTGAGCGACTGCTTGGTCAGGTCGGCGTTGGGCTGGAGCTGCTCTGCCTTGGCCGCGGTCGTGCCGTCTGAGCTGGTCGACGACTCACCGCCGCACGCCGCGACGGCTAGCGCGAGGCCGGCCACCGCCACGGCGGCCGGAAGACGACGGGTGAACCGGTTACGGGACACGGCCGCTACTCCTTCTGGTGCTGAGGATTGAGGGGTCGCGCGACCTTACTGGACACGGCAGACCAGAGCAGGAGTGTTGCAGCAGAAATCAACATGAGCAAGACTTTTCCCGACATTGCTACCAGGAAGTTTGATCAGAGTGTTGAATCTGGATTCAATAACGGAGTCGCCTCATCCCGGTCCGTGAGGGGCCTCTCACCTCGCGTACGGACCGCCTTTGGGCCGCGCTCTTCGCGCCATCTCTCCCAGCCGTAATCTAGCGGTTCGGGAGCGTGCGGTACCTGGCGGGGGCTCAGGAATCGGGCGAAGGATCAGGATCTGCCCAGGGCGGGATGAGGGGCGCCGCCGGGCCGGGCCGGTCCGATCGACTTCGCCGCCACGGTCCCCGTCGGACCGGTCGGGACGAGCCGTCCGCCCGCAGGCGCCCTCCTCCGGAAATCCGGAGTGACCACCTCGATCAGGACAGTACCCTCCTGCCTGGCGAGGCGGCATTTGCGCTAATGCGATGACCCGCTCCGATTACCGGCGGCCGGACCAAGTTGCAGCCGATATCAACATGAGCGAGACTTCCTACCCACACGTCGATCGGGAACCATGGGCAATCTGTTGAACTGGGATTCAATTGCGCGTCGGCTCGCTGCCCTCGCGGAGGAGCCCGTCTCCGACCGGGACCACGGCCTGTCCACGAGCCTCCTGCGCGCGCTGGCGCACGACCCGCCGTCCCCGTTCGCCGTCCGCCGGTTCCATGACCTTCCCGCCCTCGCGGCGACGGCCGCCGAGCGCGGTTTCGGGCCGCACGTCGACCAGACCAACCACTCGGTCGTGGTGGACGAGCGGGTGGTCGTGAAGTGGCTGACCCCGCCGGTCCCGCTCCCCCACCCGACGCCCGAGATCTTCGCCCATCTCGTCGAGGTCGGCTTCGCCGGCACCGCGCCTCCCTACCTGGCCCTGACCCGCGCGTCGGACGCCGGCGAGGAACTGCTGGCGCTGGTGACGGGCTACCTGCCCGAGGCGCGCGACGGCTGGGAGTGGTGCGTGGACGAGGCCGAGTCGGGCGGCACGGAGTTCGCCGGCGAGCTCGGCCGCCTGGCCGCCGACCTGCACGTGGCGCTGGCCACCCTGCCCGGCGGTTCGTCCGGGCGGCAGGCGGACCCGGCGGCGCGCGCCGCGGACGCGCTGGCCGAGGCCCTGGCCCTCACCGACGGCGCCGACGGCGAGTGGCTGGCCGCGCGGGCCGCCGATCTGGCCCGCGAGCTGGAGCCGCTGCGGGCGGGCGTCACGGGCCCGTCGATCAGGATCCACGGCGACCTGCACGTGGGCCAGATCCTGCGGTGGCGCGACGGGTACGCCGTGATCGACTTCGACGGCAACCCCACCGTGGCCGACACCGCCGCCCGTCAGCCGGCCGCCAGGGACGTCGCCCAGCTCACCACCAGCCTGGAGCACGTGGCCCAGGTCGCGATCGTCCGCCGGGGCACCCCGTCCGCCCACGCCGCGGCCTGGGCGGCGAAGGCCCGCGCCGGCCTGCTGGCCGCCTACCGCCGCCGCCTGTCCGACAAGGGCCGGCCCGACCTCCTGGACGAGACGCTGCTGCGCCCGTTCGAGGTCGAGCAGGAGTGCCGCGAGCTGATCTACGCCGCCCGCCACCTGCCCCGCTGGCGCTACGCCCCCATGGGCGTGCTGCGCACCTGGTACCCCGAGGAGAACCTGCCGTGAATTCCGAGCTCTACCTGGCCGACCTGGAGGCCAAGCCCGCCGCCCTGGCCGCCCTCGCCGACGGGCTGCGCGCGGCCGACCCCTTCGCCGGGCTGCCGGAAGGGGTGCGCCGGGTGCTGTTCCTCGGCATGGGCAGCTCCCGGTACGCCGCCGGGGTGGCGGCCCTGCGCCTGCGCGCGGCCGGCGTGGACGCCTACGCCGACTACGCCTCGGCCGCGGCGACCTACCCGGCCGGTCCCGGCACGCTGGTCGTGCCGATCTCGGCCACCGGCGGCAGCCGCGAGACCCTCGACGCGCTCGCCCGCTACGCCGGGGGCCCGTCGTACGTGGCCGCGATCACCAACGTGCCCGGCTCGCCCGTCACCGAGGCGGCCGACCTGGTGGTCCCCATGAGCGCGGGCGAGGAGCGCGGCGGCGTGGCCTGCCGGACGTTCCAGCACACGCTGGCCCTGCTGCTGGCGCTCGAAGCCCGCCTCACCGGAACCGGACGCGACCTGCCCGCACTGCTCGACCGGGCCGCGGAGTCCACCGGCGACCTGCTGGACCGCCGCGACGACTGGCTCCCGCCGACCCTGGAGCTGCTCGACGGCCCCGACGGCGTCTACACGATCGCCCCGGCCGAGCGGCTGTCGTCGGCCGAGCAGTCGGCGCTGATGCTCCGCGAAGGCCCGCGCCGCGCGGCCGACGCCTGCGAGGCGGGCGACTGGTCGCACGTGGACGTCTACCTCACCAAGACCCTCGACTACCGGGCGCTGCTCTTCCCCGGCTCCCGCTACGACGGGCAGGCCATGGACTGGGTGCGCGAGCGCGGCTCCACGGTGATCTCCGTGGGCGGCGAGGTGAAGGACGCCGCGGCGGCGATCCGCTACGCGCACGACGACGACCCCGACGTGGCGCTGCTCACCGAGACGCTGGTGGCCGAACTGGTGGCCGCGCACTGGTGGAACGCCCAGTAGACACGGGCGTCAGAGGCGGCGGAGCCCGCTCAGGACCCTTTCGAGCAGCCTCCTGTCCGGCAGGCCGGCCTCAAGCTGCGGCTGGTAGATCTTGACCAGCCCGTCGGCCTCCATGTCGGCGACCAGCACCCGCGCGACGCCGAGCGGGACGGCCAGCAGCGCGGAGATCTCGGCCACCGAGCGCACCTGGCGGCACAGCTCGCTGATGGCGCGAAACTCGCGGGTGTAGGTCATGCCGAGCCGCGCGGAGGTCGCCGACGAGACCAGCGCCTCCATGGCCAGGCCGGTGCGTGGCGCCGTCCTGCCGCCGGTGACGGCGTACATGCGCACCAGCGAGCTGCGCTCGGGCTCCGGCTCACGGTCATGCCACGATGCCAACGTCCACTCCCATCACCAGGGGCGCGCGGATGACAACTCCGCCCGTACGGCAGGGGTCAGCACCTGCCCCGTGCGTTCCACCAGAATCGTCATCTGGTACGCCACCAGGCCCATGTCACAGTCGGGCGCGGCCAGTACCGCCAGGCACGAGCCGTCGCTGATGGACATCACCAGCAGCAGCCCGCGTTCCATCTCCACCAGGGTCTGGGTGACGCCGCCGCCCTCGAAGACCCGCGCCGACCCCTGCGTGAGGCTGACCAGCCCGGCCGCGATGGCGGCGAGCTGGTCGGCCCGGTCCTTGGGGAAGCCGCGGGAGAAGGCCATCGGCAGCCCGTCGGCGGAGACGACCACGGCGTGGGCCACGCCGGGCACCTCCTCGACGAACGCGCTCACCAGCCAGTTGATGTCCCTGGCCCCCTGGCTCAGCTCCTTCATCAGTCCTCCTCTAGCTCGGCGCGGCCCTTGCGCACGCCCTGCTGGTAGCTGGCCAGCCTGTTGCGCAGCCGGTCAGGGGACAGCGGAGGAACTGGTGCGGGCGGCGGCTGGGGGACAGCGGTGCCCGGCACCAGATTCGCTCGCGGCGTGCGCCTGGGCAAGCCGGAGTTCGTGGTGCCGCTCCTGGCGGGCTCGGCGGTCGTGTTCGCCGCCTGCCAGCCCTGGTCGGCGGGCGATGACCAGGACGGGTCCCGCCGGTCGGCGGTCGGCGCGGCCTTGCTGAACCAGCTGCTCTCCTCGACCGAGGCGAAGATCGGCAGGAACTCGTTCGTGGCCGCCGGCTCGGCCGGTTCGGGGCCCGTGGCGAACGACGGGTACGACGTGCCCTGCGCGTCCGGCTGCGGCAGCTCGACCGAGTGCGTCGCGGTCGAGGTGAACCACGACGACTCCGACGCCGCCCCGGACGGGGACGGCGACGACTCGGCCGGCGACGCGGACGGGAACGGCATGGCGTCGAACGACGGGTGCCCGTAGGCGGGCATCGGGGCCGTGGGCGGCGCATACGGCTCGGGACTCTGGAAGGGCTCCGCGCTCTGGAAGGGCTCGGCGCTGTGGAAGGACTCCGCGCTCTGGAAGGGCTCGGCATTGTGGAAGGGTTCGGCCCGTCCGCGCTCCGGCCGTCCCGCGCCCGTCATGGCGGCCTGGACGCCGCCGGCCATCGAGCCGTGCGCCGCCATCGAGCCGTGCAGGGGCCCGGCCGTCGCGCCCGGGACGGCGGTGAGCAGCATCTCCGGGATCAGCACCATCGCGGTCAGGCCGCCGATGTCCTGGCGGCGGAGCTGCACCTTGATGCTGTGCCGCAGCGCGAGCCGCCCGACCACGAACAGGCCCATCCGCCGCGACACGGACACGTCCACCACCGGCGGGTTGGCCAGCCGCCAGTTGGCCTCGGCCAGCTCCTCGGGGGTCATGCCGATGCCGTTGTCGGTCACCGAGACCATCAGCCCGCCGCCGTCGATGCGGCTGCTGGAGATGATCACCTTGGTGTCCCTGGAGGAGAAGGAGACCGAGTTCTCGACCAGCTCGGCCAGCAGGTGCACCACGTCGGTGACGGCCTGACCGGCGATGGCGACGTCCGACTGCACCTGGACGCTGACCCGGTCGTAGCTCTCGACCTCGCCGAGCGCCGCGCGCACGATGTCCATGAGCTCGACCGGCTCGCTCCACTTGCGCGCGGCCTCCTGGCCGGCCAGGACCAGCAGGTTCTCACTGTTGCGGCGCATGCGGGTGGCCAGGTGGTCGAGCTTGAACAGGTCGCCCAGGCGCTCGTCGTCGCGCTCGCCGCGCTCCAGGCGCTCGATCAGGGTGAGCTGCCGTTCGACCAGGGTCTGGCTGCGCCGCGACAGGTTGACGAACATGGCGTTGACGTTGGAGCGCAGCCGCGCCTCGTCGCCCGCCAGCCGCACGGCCTCGCGGTGCACCTCGTCGAAGGCGCGGGCGACCTCGCCCACCTCGTCCTTGGAGAAGATGCCGATGGGCGGCACCTCGGCGTTGACCGCGCCGTCGCGCGACTCGCGCAGATGCTGGACGAAGTCCGGCAGCCGGTGCCCGGCGATCTCCAGCGCCTCGCCGCGCAGCCTGCGCAGCGGCCGGACCAGCGACCTGGCCACGCCGGTGGTGATCAGCAGGACGGCGACGAGCAACGCGAGCACCGCGCCCGCGATGACCAGCGCCCGCTGCTGCTCCTCGCCGCTGAGCGTACGGCTGCGCGCCACGATCCCGGCGGCCTGACGCTGCTCGACCGTGCGCATGGAGTCCACGACGACGTTGGAGGCGTCGAACCACTCCTTCGCGTCGTCGCGCTTGGCCAGGTCCAGCCCGCGCAGCGGCAGCGAGGCCGACGCCCTGATGAGCACGAGCTCGCGCAGGAACAGCATGCGGTCGGCGCTGCGGCCGTTCACGGTCTCGTCGAAGAAGCGGCGCTCGTCGGCGGTGGCCTCTGCGGCGAAGCCCTGGCGCTCGGCGTTCTCGCTGGACAGTTCGCCGAGGAAGCGCTTGAGCTGGTCCTGGCCGAAGGCGCCCTCGACGAGGACGGTGGTCAGCAGCGCCTGCTGGTAGGAGACGCTCTCCTTCGCCCGGGCCAGGCCGTCCAGCATGCGGGTCTGGCGGAACAGCTCGTCGTCGGAGCTGCCCTTGATGAGTTCGGTGTGGATGGAGAGCAGCTCGTTGATCACCGTCGTGTAGAGGTCGACGGCGGGGCCGGGGAGCAGGTTGGCGTCCAGGGCCTGCTGACGCAGCGAGGTCAGGTCGTCCAGGCGGCTGAGCATGTTCTCGATCTGGTCGGCGGTACGGCCCTCGACGTCGGCGAGGATCTGCTGGGCGGTGCCGCGTACCTCTTTGATGGCGACGTCCACCTGGTCCATCTGGGACTGGACGGCGCCGATCCCGACGACGGGCCGATTCCTGGCGATGTACCAGGCGGTCTTGGCCCGCTCGCCGGCGAGCTGGTGGGTCAGGTCGCCCACCTGCTCCGAGAGCATGGCTAATCGGTTCGTCCGGTCGTAGTCGGCGGCGGCGCCCGTCGAGGACAGCACCTGGACGCCGCCCAGCAGCACGGCGGCGGCCGTCGGCACCAGGATGAGGGCGACCAGGCGCGCACGTACGCGCCAATTGCGCAGGCGCCAGTTGCCTTCGGCGGCCTGCCTCTCGCCCAGCTGTGTTGTCACCGAACGCACCTCGCCCGAATCGGCGTATTTGTCAGGGCTGTGCCCCTTGAGAGAAATCAGCAAGTGCGGGTAATTGGAACACATCCTAAGCGGGCGTGGCCACCCGCACATATCGGGACGCAATTCAACTTCTGTGTCCAGTGAGACGAGAAGCTGGAGCCCCATCTCGCTCTCCGTCCGGCCAGAAATAACCCGCCATCTGTTTATATGTCCACATATGGGCGATTAGCGCGTTCCAAGCACATAACACCGGAGGAGCGGCCAGGTCTCTCACGGGTCACAGCGTTGAGATTTGCGTTATTCACCGCATATGTTGAGCCCCCGGCAATCGAGGAGGCGAGGGTGCGGGATTCTCCCGACAGCGCGGCTATCAGCGTCGACGGGCTTTGGAAGATCTTCGGATCCAGGGCGCAAAAGGTGCTGGACAGCGAGGACAGACACCTCGACCCCGCCGCGATGCGAGAGAGGACCGGCTGCACCGCCGCCGTCCGCGACGTGAGCTTCGAGGTGCGCCCCGGCGAGGTCTTCGTCGTCATGGGCCTGTCGGGAAGCGGCAAGTCCACCCTCGTACGCTGCCTGACCCGGCTCGTCGAGCCCAGCGCCGGCGAGATCAGGATCGGCGGCGAGGACGTCGGCCGCGCCTCCCCCGCCCGGCTGCGCGAGCTGCGCCGCCACCAGGTGAGCATGGTCTTCCAGCATTTCGGGCTGTTGCCGCACCGTAAGGTCCTTGACAACGTTGCCTATGGTCTGGAGATCCAGGGCACCGCCAAGGCGGCCAGGCACGCGCGGGCCGCCGAGATCCTCTCCCTCGTGGGCCTCGACGGCCACGCCGACGCCTATCCCGACCAGCTCTCCGGCGGCATGCAGCAACGTGTCGGCCTGGCCCGCGCGCTGGCCGTCGATCCCCAGGTGATGCTGTTCGACGAGCCGTTCAGCGCGCTCGACCCACTGATCCGGCGCGACATGCAGGCCGAGGTGATCCGGCTGCACCGCGAGGTCGGCAAGACGATGGTGTTCATCACCCACGACCTGTCCGAGGCGCTCAAGCTGGGCGAGCGGATCGCCATCATGCGCGACGGCTCGATCGTGCAGCTCGGCACGGCCGAGGAGCTGGTGGGCGCGCCGGCCGACGACTACGTGGCCGACTTCGTCCGGGACGTGCCGCGCAGCCACGTGCTGACGCTGCGCTGGATCCGCCGCGATCCCGAGCCCGGCGAGCCGCTGGACGGCCCGCAGCTCCCCGTCACCACCCTGATCAAGGACGCCATCGCCGCGGCCTCGGCCTCCTCCCGCCCGATCCGGGTGATGGACGGCGACGAGCTGGCCGGCGTCGTGGACCGCGTGGACCTGCTGTCCTTCCTGGCCGGCGAGGACGCGGCGGTTAGGGCAGGCGCGTGAGCACCACCGCGGTCAGCGCCCCCGGCAGGCTCAGGATCCCGAGGTGGGCCGGTCCGGCCGGGGTCGCGGTGCTGTTCGCCGTAGCGTACCTGCTCTTCCGGGACACCGGCACGCTGCCGCACGACAAGGAGGCGCCGCAGTTCCTGGCGGTCACCGACCTGCGCGAGTGGATCGACGACCACCGGAACGAGAGCCCGCTCTTCCTGTACTTCCTCAACTACATCCGGCTGTTCGTCGACGGCGTCTACACCTTCTTCCAGACCGTCCTCACGGCCCTGAACTGGCCGGGGCTGATCGGCGTCCTGGGCGCGCTCGGCTGGCTCGCCGGTGGCCGGCGCGTCGCGCTGCTCGCGGCGGCGGGCGTGGGCGCGTTCGGGGTGCTCGGCCTGTGGCAGTCGAGCGTGGACACGCTGGCGCTGGTGGCGGCCTCGGTGCTGCTGTCGCTGGCGGTCGGCGTGCCGCTCGGCGTGTGGGCGGGGTTGTCGGCGCGGGTGCGCCGGGTGCTGACGCCGGTGCTCGACGTCATGCAGATCATGCCGACGTTCGCCTACCTGGCGCCGCTCGTGCTGTTCTTCCACATCGGCGCTCCGGCCGGGGCGATCGCGACGATGATCTACTCGATCCCGCCCGCGATCCGCATCACGGCGCTGGCCGTCGAGGGGGTCTCCGCCACGGCGGTCGAGGCGTCGGCGTCGCTGGGCGCCACCCGCCGGCAGACCCTGTTCAAGGTGCAACTTCCGCTGGCCCGCTCGACGATGGCGCTGGCGGTGAACCAGACCATCATGATGGCGCTGTCCATGGTGGTGATCGCGAACCTGATCTCGGCCCCCGGCCTGGGCGGCGACATCATCCGCGGCCTGTCGCGGGCCCAGGTCGGCATCATGCTCCCGGCCGGCCTGGCGATCGTGGTCATGGCCGTGGTGCTCGACCGCATGCTCATGTCGGTGGCCCGCCGCCAGGCGCACGCGAGGGCCGGCCGGCTCGACCTGGTGGTCGCGGCGGCGCTGGCCGGCGTGGGGGTGGTGGCCGGGTTCGCGCTGCCGTCGGGCTGGCCGGACGGCTTGACCGTCACCTTCGCCGGCGCGGTGAACGACGCCGTGCGCTGGGCCGAGACGACCTGGTACCCGGTCACGACGTTCGTCAAGGATCTGACCTCGGCCGTCCTGCTCAACCCGCTGGAGGGCCTGCTCATCTCGGCACCGTGGTGGCTGATCGCCCTCGCGGTGCTGGCGCTGGCCTGGCGGGTGAGCGGGTTGCGTCCGGCGCTGACCGCGCTCGGCTGCCTGCTGGCGATCGCGCTGCTCGGCGTGTGGGAGCACGCCATGCAGACGATGACCACGGTCGCGGTGGCGGTGTTCGTCACCCTGGTCGTCGGCCTGCTGCTGGGCGTGGCCGCGGCCCGCTCGCCGCGTTACTCGGCGATCCAGCGCCCGCTGCTGGACGCCGCCCAGACCATGCCCGCGTTCGTCTACCTGCTGCCGGCGCTGGCGCTGTTCGAGACGACCCGGTTCACCGCGATCTTCGCCTCGGTGATCTACGCGGTGCCGCCCGTGGTGCGCCTGGTCGAGGACGGCATCAGAGGGGTGCCCGCCACGGTCGTCGAGGCGGCCGCGTCGGCGGGCTCGACCCCTGGCCAGCTCCTGTGGAAGGTGCAGCTCCCGATGGCGCGACGGGCCATCCTGCTCGCGGCCAACCAGGGCATCGTGATGACGCTGGCCATGGTCGTCGTCGGCGGCCTGGTCGGGGCGGGCGCGCTCGGCTACGACGTGGTCGTCGGCTTCTCCCAGCGCACGGATTTCGGCATGGGCTTCGTGGCGGGCATCGCGACCGTCCTGCTCGGAGTCATGCTCGACCGCATCACGCAGGGCGCCGACAGGCGCCCTTCCCCCCGAAAGAGGAAGCGCACATGAAGATTCGCCTGCTCGCAGGCCTGCTCGTTGTCGGCCTCACCGCCGTGGGTTGCGGCGGTGGCGCCAAGGTGGAGACCTCCCCCAGCTCCGCCGCCCCGTCGACCGGCGCCACCTCCGGCGCGGCGACGACGGGCACCGTCAAGATCGCGATCAACCCGTGGGTCGGGTACGAGGCCAGCGCGAACGTCGTCGCCTACCTGCTGAAGAACGAGCTCAAGTACGACGTGGAGCTGCCCGAGATCAAGGAGCAGGTCGCCTGGGAGGGCTTCGAGACGGGCGACGTCGACGTCATCATCGAGAACTGGGGTCACCCGGACCTGAAGAAGAAGTTCATCGACGAGAAGAAGGTCGCGCTCTCGGCGGGCTCCACCGGCAACAAGGGCGTCATCGGCTGGTACGTGCCCAAGTGGATGGCCGACAAGTACCCGGACATCACCGACTCCAAGAACCTGAACAAGTACGCCGACCTGTTCAAGACGTCGGAGTCCGGCGGCAAGGGCCAGCTCCTCGACGGCGACCCCAGCTACGTCACCAACGACGAGGCCCTGGTCAAGAACCTCAAGCTGAACTACAAGGTGGTGACCGGCGGCAGCGAGGCGGCCCTGCTCAAGGCGGCCGAGCAGGCGCAGGCGCAGAAGAAGGCGCTGCTGTTCTACTTCTGGACGCCCCACTGGCTGTTCGACAAGGTCGAGCTGACCCGGGTGAACCTGCCCCCGTACACCGAGGGCTGTGACGCCGACGCCAAGAAGGTCGCCTGCGACTACGCCGAGCTGGACCTCGACAAGATCGTCAGCAAGAAGTTCGCCGACACCGGCGGCAAGGCGTACGAGCTGGTCAAGAACTTCAGCTGGACCAACGAGGACCAGAATGCGGTCGCCAACGACATGACCAACAACGGCCTGACCGGCGAGCAGGCCGCCAAGAAGTGGGTCGAGGCGAACACCGCCAAGTGGCAGGGCTGGATCCCCAAGTGACCCCTCTTGACCGTGCCCCCTCCGGCCGCGCGCCG
Source organism: Nonomuraea sp. NPDC049607 (assembly GCF_040675375.1). Taxonomy (NCBI): domain Bacteria; kingdom Bacillati; phylum Actinomycetota; class Actinomycetes; order Streptosporangiales; family Streptosporangiaceae; genus Nonomuraea; species Nonomuraea sp. NPDC049607. Next base: position 33,709 of record NZ_JBFAOV010000045.1, on the reverse strand, counting down.
GAGGGGTCGCGGTCGCGGAGACCTCTCATGCGAACCAAGAAGCTGATCGGGCCGCTGCTCGCGGCCCTGCTCCTGACGTCCTGCTCCGGGGGCGCCCCCGAGACCGGGGCCGCGCCCAAGGGGACGGTCAACCTCGACGTCCACGCCTGGGTCGGGTACGAGGCCCAGGCCGCCGTCCTGGCCTACCTGCTCGAACACGAGCTGGGCTACAAGGTCAACACGCGCAAGATGAACGAGAGCGATTCCTGGCGCGATTTCGAATCCGGCAAGGTCGACGTGATCGTCGAGAACTGGGGACACAACGACCTGAAGAAGGAGTACATCGAGCAGAAGAAGGTGGCGCTGTCGGCCGGCCTCACCGGCAACAAAGGTGTGATCGGTTGGTACGTCCCCGAGTGGATGGCCAAGAAATATCCCGACATAACCGACTATCGGAACCTGAACAAGTACGCCCCCCTATTCCGGACCTCCAAAACCGGAAATTTGGGTCAGGTGCTCGACGGGGATCCGGCATTCGTCACCAACGACGAGGCTCTCATCAAGAACCTCAACCTCGATTACAAGGTCGTCTACTCCGGCAGCGAGGACGCCCTGATCAAGGCCGCGCAGTCCGCGACGAAGAATCGCACGCCCCTGCTCATGTATTTCTACGAGCCGCAATGGCTGTTCACCAGGGTCAAACTGGTCAAGGTCAACCTGCCCGCGTACGCGATCGGCTGCGACGACGTGCCCGCCAAGGTCGCCTGCGACTACCCGCCGTACCTGCTGGACAAGATCGTCAGCAGGCGGTTCGCCGAGCGCGGCGGGAAGGCGTACGAGCTGGTGCGCAACTTCACCTGGACCAACGACAACCAGAACGCCGTGGCGAGCGACATGCTCAACGGCAGGAAGTCCGCCGCGCAGGCCGCCCGGCAGTGGGTGGAGGAGAACAAGATCGTGTGGAAGGACTGGATCCCGCGTTGAGCTTCGACTTCGTCATCGTGGGCGGCGGCTCGGCCGGCTGCGCCCTGGCCAACCGGCTGAGCGCCGATCCGTCGGTGTCCGTGCTGGTGCTGGAGGCGGGCCGGCCGGACTACCTCTGGGACGTCTTCATCCACATGCCGGCCGCGCTGATGTTCCCCATCGGCAGCCGGTTCTACGACTGGAAGTACGAGTCCGAGCCCGAGCCGCACATGAACGGCCGGCGCATCTACCACGCCCGCGGCAAGGTCCTGGGCGGCTCCAGCAGCATCAACGGGATGATCTTCCAGCGCGGCAACCCGCTCGACTACGAGCGCTGGGCCGCCGATCCCGGCATGGAGAACTGGGACTACGCCCACTGCCTGCCCTACTTCAGGCGCATGGAGAACTGCCTGGCCGACCCCGGCTCGCCGTTCCGGGGCGACGACGGCCCGCTGAAGCTGGAGCGCGGCCCGGCCCGCGGCCCGCTGTTCGAGGCGTTCTTCGAGGCCGTCCAGCAGGCCGGTCACCCCCTCACCGACGACGTGAACGGCTACCGCCAGGAGGGGTTCGCCGCCTTCGACCGCAACGTCCACCGGGGCCGGCGGCTCAGCGCGGCCCGCGCCTACCTGCATCCGGTGCGCCGCCGTCCCAACCTCACGGTCAGGACGCGGGCCCACGTGGAGAAGGTGCTCTTCGAGGGCACGCGGGCGGTGGGCGTCCAGTGCGGCGGCGAGCGCATCGAGGCGCGCGAGGTCGTGCTGTGCGGGGGCGCGATCAACACCCCCCAGCTGCTCCAGCTCTCGGGGGTCGGCCCGAAGGCGCTCCTGGAGTCCGTGGGCGTCAAGGTGGTGCACGACCTGCCGGGCGTCGGCGAGAACCTCCAGGACCACCTGGAGGTCTACGTCCAGCACGCCTGCACCCGGCCGGTCTCGCAGCAGCCGTCGCTGGCCATGTGGCGGCGGCCGTTCATCGGCGCCGACTGGCTGTTCCTGCGGCGCGGCCCCGGCGCCACGAACCACTTCGAGGCGGGCGGGTTCATCCGCTCGAACGACGACGTGGCGTACCCGAACCTGATGTTCCACTTCCTGCCGATCGCCGTGCGCTACGACGGCTCGGCCCCGGCCGGCGGCCACGGCTACCAGGTGCACATCGGCCCGATGTACTCCGACGCCCGCGGCTCGGTGCGCATCCGGTCGGCCGACCCCCGCGACAAGCCGGCGCTCCGCTTCAACTACCTCTCGACCGAGCAGGACCGCCGCGAGTGGGTGGAGGCCATCAGGCACGCCCGCGCCATCCTGTCCCAGCCCGCCTGGGCCGGCCTGGACGGCGGCGAGCTCTCCCCCGGCCCGGACGTCAGCACCGACGAGGAGATCCTGGCCTGGGTCGCCAAGGACGGCGAGACGGCCCTCCACCCGTCGTGCACCTGCAAGATGGGCGTGGACGACCTGGCCGTGCTGGACCCCGGCACCATGCGCGTGCACGGCCTCGACGGCCTGCGCGTCGTGGACGCCTCCGCCATGCCGTACGTCACCAACGGCAACATCTACGCCCCGGTCATGATGCTCGCCGAGAAGTCCGCCGACCTGATCCTCGGCAACACTCCCCTGTCTCCCGACCCCGTGGACTTCCACCGCCGCGCCTGAGCCGTCCTCACCGGTCCATGCGCTGGTACAGCCGTACCGACAGGACGAAGAAGACGACGGTGATCGCCACCGGCCACAGCACGGCCATCGGCACGGCGTGCCGGGCCACCCACGAGTCGCCGCCCCAGCCCGGGTTGCCGAACAGCTCCCTGGCGGCGGCGACCGTGGAGGAGAGCGGGTTCCACTCCGAGATCGCGCCCAGCCAGCCGGGCATGGTGCCGGGCGCGACGAAGGCGTTGGACAGGAACCCGATCGGGAACTCCAGCGTCTGGATCGCGACCACCGCGCCCGGCTCCCGGGTGAGCAGGCCCAGGTACATGCCCGCCCACAACAGGGAGAAGCGCAGGAGCAGCAGCAGGCCGACCGCGCCGAGCGCTCCCCCGGCACTCGCCGGCCGCCAGCCCACCGCCAGGCCGCAGAGCAGCAGCCCGCCCAGGATCAGGACCGAGTTGAGCAGGTCGGCGACGGCCCGGCCGATCAGCACGGCCGACGGCGCCATGGGCATCGACCGGAAGCGGTCGGTGACGCCCTTGGCGACGTCCGCGGACACGGCCATCATGGTGGAGCTCAGGCCGAAGAGCATCGTCATGCCGTACATGCCGGGCATGAGGAAGGCGAAGTAGTCCGCGCCCGCGGGCACCTCGACCGCGCCGCCGAACAGGTAGCCGAACGCCAGGGTGATCACCACGGGGAAGAGCACCCCGAAGACCACCGTCATGGGCTGGTTGGCCCAGTGGATCAGGTCGCGGCGGGCGACGGTCCAGCCGTCGGCCAGCGCCCATCTGAGTGCGGTCATCGGTCGCCTCCGGTGGTCGTCAGGTTCAGGAAGACCTCGTCGAGGGTCGGCCGGCGCAGCGCGACGTCCTCGGCCTCGATGCCGGCCGCCGCCAGCGCGGGCAGGACCCGGGTGAGCGCGCTCACGCGGTCGGCCACCGGGGCGCTGACGTGCCGGGTGTCCCGGTCGAGCTCGGCGGCGCCCGAGGCCGTCGCCGAGAGGATCGCCGCCGCCTCGTCGAGCCGCGCCGGGTCGTTGATCACCACGTCGAGCCGATCGCCGCCGAGCTTGGACTTCAGCGCCTCAGGAGTGCCCTCCGCCACCACCCGGCCGGAGTCGATCACCGCGACGCGGTCGGCGAGCTGGTCGGCCTCCTCCAGGTACTGGGTGGTCAGCAGCACGGTCGTGCCGCCCGCGACCAGCTCGCGCACCGCGCTCCAGATCCCGGCGCGGCTGCGCGGGTCGAGGCCCGTGGTGGGCTCGTCGAGGAAGAGCACGGGCGGCGCCAGGATCATGCTCGCGGCCAGGTCGAGGCGGCGGCGCAGGCCGCCGGACAGCTCCTTGGCCGGGCCGTCGTGCTCGGCCAGGCCGAAGCGTTCCAGCAGTTCGGCGGCCCTGGCGCGGGCGGCGGACGCGCTCAGGTGGTAGAGGCGGCCGAACAGCTCCAGGTTCTGGCGGGCGGTCAGGATCTCGTCCACGGCCGTCTGCTGGCCGACCAGGCCGATGGCGGCGCGGACCCGGCGGGGCTCGGCCGTCACGTCGAACCCGGCCACCTGGGCCCGGCCGTCCGACGGGCGCAGGAGCGTGGTGAGGATGCGGACGGTCGTGGTCTTCCCCGCGCCGTTGGGCCCCAGCAGGCCGTAGACCGTGCCCGCGGGCACGTCGAGGTCGATGCCGTCCAGCGCGGTCTTCGTGCCGTACGTCTTGCGCAGGCCCTGGGCGAGCACTGCGGACATGGCCACCTCCCGATTGAATCGTACGGCGTACCGTACAACATACGATCGAAGTCGGCAACCGTACGGTGTACCGTACGAGGGTGACAGTTGAGTACCCGGGCAAGGGCGATCCGGCGCGCAGTCTGGCGTTGCTGTGGCGGACGAGCGAGCGGGCCAGCCGCAAGGGCAAACCGGAGCTGGGCGTCGGGCGCATCGTCCGCGCCGCCATCGACGTGGCCGACGCCGAAGGGCTGCAGGCGCTGTCCATGCGCCGGGTGGCGGAGAAGCTGGGCGTCGGCACGATGTCGCTCTACACGTACGTGCCGGGCAAGCCGGAGCTGCTCGACGTCATGCTCGACACCGTCTACGGCGAGACCGCCCGCCCCGAGGACGTGCCCGGCGGCTGGCGCGACCGGCTGGAGCTCATCGCCCGCGAGAACTTCGCCCTCTACCTGCGCCACCCGTGGCTGCTCCAGGTGGCATCGAGCCGCCCGGTCCTCGGCCCGAACGTCACCGCCAAGTACGACTACGAGCTGCGCGCCATCGACGGCATCGGCCTGACCGACCTGGAGATGGACTCGGTGATCACACTGGTCACCGGCTTCGTGCACGGCACGGCCAGGGGCGCGGTGGAGGCCGCCCAGGCCGAGAGCCTGACCGGCATGACGGACCAGCAGTGGTGGGCCGCGCACGCGCCCTTCCTCAGCCGGATCTCCGACCCCGTCCTGTTCCCCACGGCCTCGCGCGTGGGCCAGGCGGCCGGGGAGGAGCTCCAGGCGCCCTACAGCCCCGAGCACGCCTTCGAGTTCGGCCTCCAGCGCGTGCTCGACGGCGTCGAGGTGCTGGTCAACAGCAGGTCATCGGCCTGACAGCGCCTGCTCGTAGGCCAGCATGGTGCGCACGAACGTCTGCCGCTCCTGCGGCGTCAGCGGGTCGAGGGCGGCCCGCCAGGCCGTGGCGCCGTAGCCGAGCCATTCGGTGATCGCCTCCTGATGGGCCGGGGCGATGCTGACGATCGTCCGGCGCCGGTCGGCGTCGTCCTCGCGGCGCTCCAGCACGCCCTTCCTGCTCAGCTCCCCCACCATCAGGCTCACGGTGGCCGGCGCCACCTCCAGCCGCCCGGCCAGCTCGTTGACCGTCGTCGGGCCGTCGAACAGCAGGTAGGCCAGCAACGACAGGTGCCGGGGGGCCAGCGACAACGACCGCAGCGCCTCGGGCACCTTGAGCCGCTTGGCCCGGCCCACCATGCGCGGCATCAGGAGCAGCAGCGTCCTGATGCCTTCGTCCACGCTCAAGCCGTCGGTTGACATCGCCAATACCTTGCTGTCTAAATTAGCTTTGCTTGCAAAGCAAAAACGTCGTGGTCTGAGGCAAAGGATAGTGACGTGGACGAGCGGGTGCGGGCCTTCGGGGACGAGCTGGTCAAGGTGCACGAATGGTTCAGGGGCGAGCTGGCGAAGCTGCGCGCGGGCGAGGCGGTGACCGACGACCTGCGGGCCCACTGCCTGACCTTCTGCGACGCGCTGAGCTTCCACCACTCCGGCGAGGACCGGGTGGCGTTCCCGTTCCTGGAGGGGACGCGCCCGGAGCTGAAGGAGCCGCTGGACCGGCTGCGCCGCGAGCACGAGGTGATCGCGGCGCTGGTCGAGGAGCTGCGCGCGGCCGGCGACCCGGCGACGATCGAACGCGTCGCCGCCGAGCTGGAGGCCCATTTCGACTATGAGGAGCGGGCGCTGGTGCCCGTGCTCAACTCGCTGGAGAGCGTCCCGTGGGCGGTCGGCGACTAGCGGACGGGGGCCGCGCGCAGCCGTACGACGTGCTCGACGAGCGAGATCAGCGTCGACTTGACCGACTCCCTGTTACGCGCGTCGGTGCGCACGATCGGCACGTGCGAGCCCAGAGCCAGCGCCTCGCGCACCTCTTCGTCGGTGTGCATGAACTGGCCGTCCCAGCCGTTGATGCCCACCACGAAGGGCAGCTTGGCCTCTTCGAAGTAGTCGATCGCGGGGAAGCTGTCGGCCAGACGGCGGGTGTCGAGCAGCACCACCGCACCGATCGCGCCGCGGACCAGGTCGTCCCACATGAACCAGAACCGGTGCTGTCCGGGCGTGCCGAACAGGTACAGGATCAGGTCGCGGTCGAGCGAGAGGCGGCCGAAGTCCATGGCGACGGTCGTGGTCTGCTTGTTCGGCGTCAACCCGAGGTCGTCGATGCCCGCGGACGCGTCGGTCATCACCGCTTCCGTGGTGAGCGGGAGGATCTCGGACACCGCCCCCACGAACGTCGTCTTGCCGACGCCGAACCCACCAGCGACGACGATCTTCGTCGAAGTGAGCCCGGGGCTAGAGCCTGCGAAGTCCACTGAGCACCCTTTCGAGCATGTTGAGGTCTGGTTGTCCCTGGCTGAGGCGTGGCTGGTGCAGGCGGACGAGACCTTCGTCTGACATGTCCGCCACAAGCACCCTCGCCACGCCCAGCGGGACGCGGAGCAGGGCCGAGATCTCGGCGACCGACCGGAACGTCCTGCACAACTGCATGATGGCCTCCTGCTCGGGGGTGAGCATGGCCATCTCGTCGTCCGGGATCGACATCGATGAGATCAACGTCTCCATCGCGAGGTGATACCGCGGCTCGGAACGGCCGCCGGTCACCGCGTAAGGACGGAACAGGGGCTCGTCGTCCCCGGTCCCGTCACTGCCGTACACGGCCCTCTCCCATCAGTTCCATCACATCACCGGGTCCTTGCGGCCTGGAGTTCGGCGCGCAGGGCCGGCGTGAGCGCCTGTCCCGCTCTGTCTACCAGCAGCGTCATCTGGTACGCCACCAGCCCCATGTCACAATCCGGACCCGCCAGCACCGTCAGCACGGAGCCGTCGCTGATCGCCATGACCAGGAGCAGCCCGCGCTGCATCTCGACGACGGTCTGCGACACCGAGCCGCCCTCGAACACCCTGGACGCGCCCACGGTCAGGCTCAGCAGGCCGGCGGAGACCGCCGCGAGCTGGTCGGCCCGGTCCGGCGGGAAGCCCTCGGAGGCCGCCAGGCACAGGCCGTCGGCGGAGACGACCACGGCGTGCGCGACCCCCGGAGTGTTGCGCACGAAGTCGGTGATCAGCCAGTCGAAGCGGTTCGCCTCATGGCTCAGCATGGTCACGCATCCTCCCCAGCGGGACGCTTACTCACTCTGTTCCTCCTGTCCACGTACTTCCTGGCGGCCCCGTCGCACACCCTTTTGGTAGCTGGCCATGCGGCTGCGCATCCGGTCGGCTGAGACCGGGGGCGCCGGCGGCTGCGACTGCTGAGCCTGCTGCTGAGCGGGCTGGCTCGCCGTGCCGGGGACCAGATTGGCCTTGGGGGTGCGCTTGGGGAGCCCCGCGGCGGTCACGCCGCCGAGGCTGGGCTCGCTGGCTTTGGCCGCCGCACGCCAACCGGCGTCCGCGGCCGTCTGCCACGCTTCCTCCCCAGAGGGTACGGCTTGCGCGGGCCTCGCCTCACCGCCGCTTTCGCCGGACGAGGGCGCCTCGGGCGCCGACTCCCCCGGCGGCCTGCGGAACCACGCGGACTCCACCGACGCGAAGATCGGCAGAAACTCCTCCTGCTCCGGTTCCATCGGCGAGACGTCCACCGAGGGAGCCGGGTCGGGACGGCGCACGTCGTTCGTCCCGTAGTTCGTCGCGTACGGCGGCGGCGTCGGGAACGCCCCTCCGTTCGCCGGGTACGACGGGAACGAGCCGTTGCCCGACGACAACGACGGGTAGGCCCCCGAGTCGAACGGCGACGACTGCCGCCGGTAGGAGCCACCGTCGGTGTCGGCGGTGAACCCGTTGACCGGACGGCCCGGGTCGGAGTTGAACCCGTTGCGGCCCGGGTCGGAGTTGAACGCCCCGGGCCCCTGCCTCGGCGCCGGGCTGTCGAAGGACGACGGCCCGGAAGGCACGTCGAAAGGCCCGGACGGCCCTGAAGACGCGCTGTCGAAAGGCCCGGGCTGCCCTGAAGGCGCGCTGTCGAAGGGCCCGGGTGGCCCGGACGGGGCGCCGCCGAAGGCCCCCGACGGCCCCGGGCCGAACCTGGCCGGATCGCCGGGACCCGGCCGCGAGCCGTTCGCCTCGACCGAGTCGAAGCTGCCGAACGACCGGAACGAGCCGTTCTGCGAGGGCGGCGTCACCGTCCCGCCGCCGAACGCCGGACGCTGCGGCAGCGGCTGCTGCGTGCCGTCGGCGATCAGGGTGGGCGGCAGCAGCACCATGGCGATCAGGCCGGCGCCGTCGCCCTTCCTGAGCTGCACCCGGATGCCGTGGCGCAGCGCCAGCCGGCCGACCACGAACAGGCCCATGCGGCGGGAGACCGACACGTCCACGACCGGCGGCTCGGCCAGGCGGCGGTTGGCCTCGGCCAGCTCCTCCTCGGTCATGCTGATGCCGGAGTCGCTCACCGACAGCAGCGCGCCGCCGCCCTCGATGAGACTGCTGGAGACCAGGACCTGGGAGTTGCTCGGGGAGAACTGGATCGCGTTCTCCACCAGCTCGGCCACCAGGTGGACGAGGTCGTTGGCGGCGCTGCCCTGGACGGACGTGGCCCGGTGGACCTTGACCTGGACCCGCTCGTAGCCCTCGACCTCCGACAGCGCGGCGCGCACGACGTCGACCAGTTTGGCCGGCTGGCTGCGCCGGCGGGTGGCCTCGTGGCCGGCGAGGACCAGGAGGTTCTCGGAGTTGCGCCGCATGCGGGTGGCCAGGTGGTCGAGCTTGAACAGGTCGGACAGCCGGCCGCCGTCCTGCTCGCCCTTCTCCAGGCCGTCGATCAGCGAGATCTGCCGCTCGACCAGCGTCTGGGTACGGCGCGAGAGGTTGACGAACATCGAGCTGATGTTGCTGCGGAGCTCGGCCTCCTCGCCCGCCAGGCGCACGGCCTGCCGGTGGACCTGGTCGAACGCCCGCGCGACCTCACCGATCTCGTCCTGGCCCTCGACCTCGATCGGACGCACGTCGGTGCTGGCCTCGCCCGAGACGCGGAGCTGGCGCACCACGTCGGGAAGCCGGAAGCCGGCGATCTCCAGGGCCTCCGTGCGCAGCCGGCGCAGCGGGCCGACCATCGAACGGGCGATGGCCACGGTGAGCAGCAGGACGACCAGCAGCAGCGCCAGGATCAGGACACCGGCGATGATGGCGTTGCGGATCTCGGCCTCGCGCAGCTCCTGGCTGCGCAGGTTCACCTTGTCGGCGAGGTCCTTCTCGATCTCGTGCAGGACGCCGATCGCGACCTTGTTGTCGCCGAACCACTGCTCGCGGGCGTTGGACCGGGAGGAGATCAGGTTGTCGGCGATGCGCACGCCCGGGGCCCGGCCGCTGGCCAGGGTGACCGCGCGGGCCTTGGTGAGCTGGACGTTGACGTACTCGTTCTTGCCGGTCAGCAGCTTCGACAGCTGCAGGCCGATCTCGACACCGGCCTCGGCGCCCACGGTGGCGATGTCGCTCTGCTCGCGGGCGTTGGAGGCGATGAACCGCTCGACCTCCTTGGCGTCGACGCCGTCGACGTTATAGGAGTTCTTCAGCAGCTGCACGCGCTGGCGGGACATCTCCTCCTTGGCCTGCGCGAGCGCGCTCAGGGCCCGGAAGTGGCCGATGATCTGGGAGTCGTCCGACAGCAGGGCCAGCTCGTCGTGCAGCTTGAGCAGGGTGTCGGTCAGGAAGTCGTACCGAATCGTGTCGGCCTGGCCCTCGGCGCGGATCTTGGCCAGCCGGTTGAGGTCGTACTTGGCCTGGCCGGCGGCCTTGACGACGCGTTCGCCGTAGGAGTCGTCGATGGCGTCGAGGTCCTCGCGGACGCTCGTGACCAGCTTGTCGACGGCGCCCTTGTACTCGTTGAGCTCGCCTGCCTTCGACTTGCGCAGCTTGGGATAGGCCCCGATCCAGCCCCCCGTGTCACGCTCCAGGCCGAGTGCCTGCACCAGGTCCCTGATCCGGCCCGCCTGCTCGGCCGCGGTGGCCGTGCGGTCGTAGTCGCCGATGCTCTGGACCGAGCCGACCACACGTGCTCCCCCGAGCACGACGCCGGCGATGGTGGGCACGAGGATGAGCGCCGTCAGACGCCATCTCACGCGCCAGTTGCGCAGGCCCAGGCGAGGCAGCGACCGCTTCCCGCGGTCCCGCCTCGCGGCATGGCCGCTGTCGGAATTCCCCGTGATCACTGCTTTCGCTACCCCTCAATCGTCCCGTTCAACGACGGGTGTTCAAGCCGTCCACAAGGTATCCGCAGTATCCGACTTAACAGGCATTTCGGACACAATCGTTACATATGTGACCGACAGTTGTTCACTGTTGGTTATCGCAGTGCGGCCAGCACCTGATCGTGAACTTGAACTCGCTGCGCGCCGTCGCTGAGGGTGCGACCGGCGCGGTCCACGACATAGAAGACGTCCACCGCCTCCGCGCCGAGAGTCTCCACGCGGGCGGCTCTCACGTCAAGACCACACTCCCCGAACGCCCGTCCGATGCGCCACAGGAGCCCCGGCCTGTCATGGGCCCTGACTTCCACCACGGTGGCCGTCGCGGAGGCGTCGTCGACCAGTGTCACGCGAGGTGGAGCCACAGGTACCCGGGGCGGCCGTACGGACCTGGCGCGGCGGGCCAGCCGCTGCTCGATGTCAAGACGGCCGGCAAGGACGAGCCGCAGATCGGCCTCCAGCGTGGCCGGGTCGGGCGGGGAGCCGTACTCGGGCACGACGGCGAACTCGATCACCGCCGTGCCGCCCGCCGACGCGGCCGACGCCGAGCGCACGACCATCCGGTGGGCGGCCAGCACCCCGGCGGCGCTCCACAGCAGCCCGGCCCGGTCGGGGGCGACGACCGTGACCGCCCCGCCGTTGACCCGGACCGCCCCGCCGCCGTGCCGGGCCAGCGCGGCCTGCTCGGGCGAGATCGAGGGCGCCCTGGGCGGCGGCGAGCCCGACAGCACGGACCTGACCCGGCGGACGAGGTCGGCGACCAGGCCGGCCTTCCAGGTATTCCAGGCGGCGGGCCCGGTCGCGTTGCCGTCGGCGACGGCCAGCGCGGCCAGCAGGTCGAGCACCTCGCGGGAGCCGACCGTGGCGGCGACCTTCTCGATCGTGACCGGGTCGTCCAGGTCCCTGCGGGTGGCGGTCTCGGGCAGCAGCAGGTGGTGGCGTACGACGGTGGCCAGCGTCTCGACGTCGCGCGCGGGCAGCCCCATGCGGCGGGCGAGGTCGCGGACCACGACCTCGCCCGTCGCCGAGTGGTCGCCCGGCCAGCCCTTGCCGATGTCGTGCAGGAGCGCGCCGATCAGCAGCAGGTCGGGACGGGAGACCTCGCGGGCGAGGCCGGCGGCGTTCGCGGCGGCCTCGATCAGGTGCCGGTCCACGGTGAAGCGGTGGATGGGATTGCGCTGCGGACGATGCCGTACGCGCTCCCAGTCAGGAAGCAGCTTGACAATGACGCCGGCCTGGTCGAGCTCCTCCCACACGGGCACGGCGGCCCGTCCGGCGCCGAGGATCGACACCAGCGCGTCGCGCGCCTCCTCGGGCCACGGCACCGGCATCGAAGCCGACTGAGCGGCCAGGACGGACACCGTCGCGGGCGCCAGCGGCAGCCCCGAACCGGCCGCGGCGGCAGCCGCCCGCAGCACCAGAACGGGGTCCCTGCGCGGGTCGACGCCCCTGGCGAGCACCACCTCCCCACCGTGCTCGACCACACCGTCGGCCAGCGGACGGCGCCCCCGCGGCACCGGCCCTGACAGCAGCTTGTCAACCGTCCGCCAGGTGGCGTCGAAGGCGTGGGAGACGGTCCGGCCCGCCTCGGCGAGCCTGCGCATGAGGGCCTCGGCGTCGAGCAGGCCGAGCAGCCCGGCCACCGCGTCCTGCTCCTGGAGCACCAGCCGGTCGGCGCCGCGCGCGGTGACGACGTGCAGCGCGTGCCGCACGTCGAGGATGAACTCGTGCGCCTCGCGCGCCCGCGGTCCCGGCGCCGAGGCCACCCACGCCGCTGCCACGGCCTGCATCGCCTGGACGTCGCGGAGCCCGCCGCGGCCGTCCTTGAGGTCGGGTTCGAGGAGGAAGGCCAGCTCGCCGCTGACCTGCGCCCGGTGGTCGGCCGACGCGCGCAGCTCGCCCAGCCTGCGCCGCGAGTCGGCCCGCCACTCGGCCAGCACCGCCTCCCTGGCCTTCCTGGTCAGGTCGGGGTCGCCGGCGACGTGCCTGGCCTGGATGAGTCCGAGCACGGCCTTGAGGTCCTGCCTGGCCACGGCCACGGCCTCCGCCACGGTCCGCACGGAGTGGTCGAGGCCGACGGCGGAGTCCCAGATGGGGTACCAGATACGGTCGGCGATCCGCGCCACGTCGGCCCGCCCGTCGTGCAGCAGGACCAGGTCCAGGTCGCTGCCCGGGGCCGGCTCGCCGCGCCCGAGGCTGCCGACGGCGACCAGGGAGACCTGGTCGCCGTCGCTCGCCGTCCTGAAGAGGTCCTTGAGCCAGCGGTCGGTGTCCGCGGTCCGCTCCTTGCGGGCCGCGGCGTACGAGCGCGCCTCTCCTCTCACAGGGCCTCCGGCCCTCGCTCTCCGGTGCGTACGCGCACGACCGTGTCGACGGGCACGGACCAGACCTTGCCGTCGCCGATCTTGCCGGTGTGGGCCGCCTTGACGATGACGTCGAGGACATCCTCGGCGTCGTCCTCCTCGGCCAGCACCTCCAGGCGCACCTTCGGCACCAGGTCCACCTGGTACTCGGCGCCGCGGTAGACCTCGGTGTGGCCGCGCTGGCGGCCGTAGCCGCTGGCCTCGCTGACCGTCATGCCCTTGACGCCGAACTGCTCCAGCGCCGCCTTGACGTCGTCGAGCTTGAACGGCTTGATGATCGCGGTGATGAGCCTCATGCCTCCACCTTCTTGGGAGCCGGAGCCGAAGCCGGGGCCGGGGTGAGCGGACCGTTCGGGGTGGTCACGCCGGACGCGTAGACCGTGCCCAGGTCGTACCCGGTCTCGGCGTGCGTGGTGACGTCGATGCCGGTGAGCTCGTCCTCGGCGGAGATGCGGAAGCCCATCGTCCTGTCGATGATCTTCCCGACGATCCAGGTGGCGACGAACGAGTAGCCGCCGATCGCGACCGGGCCGAGCACCTGGAGCCCGAGCTGGCCGAGGCCGCCGCCGTAGAACAGGCCCTTGCTCTGCTGGTCGAGGAAGGGATAGGCGGCCAGGAAGCCGAGCGAGACGGCGCCGATGACCCCGCCGACCAGGTGCACGCCGACCACGTCGAGCGAGTCGTCGAAGCCCAGCCGGTACTTCAGGCCCACGGCGTAGGCGCAGACGGCCCCGGCCACCAGCCCGATGACCATCGCGGCCCACGGGTCCACGAAACCGCAGGCCGGCGTGATGGCGACCAGGCCGGCGACCGCGCCGGAGGCGACGCCGAGGCTGGTGGCGTGGCCGTCGCGCAGCTTCTCCACGACGAGCCAGGCCCCGGCGGCGACCGCGGTGGCGATCTGGGTGTTCATGAACGCGAGCCCGGCGGTGCCATCCACGGCCAGTTCCGAGCCGGCGTTGAAGCCGAACCAGCCGAACCACAGCAGGCCCGCGCCGAGCAGCACCAGCGTGAGGTTGTGCGGCCGCATCGGCTCCTTGCGCCAGCCCTTGCGCTTGCCGATCACCAGGGCCAGGGCCAGCGCCGCGGCGCCGGCGTTGATGTGGACGACGGTTCCGCCGGCGAAGTCCTCGATGCCCATGGTGTTGAGCCAGCCGGTGCCCCACACCCAGTGGGCGACCGGGAAGTAGACCACGGTGGCCCAGACGACGGTGAACAGGATCCACGCGCCGAACTTCGCCCGGTCCGCGATCGCGCCGCTGATCAGGGCGACGGTGATGATGGCGAACGTCAGCTGGAAGGCCGAGAAGACCAGGCTCGGCATGCCGGTGCCGTCGTCCTTGGTGGCCGTGTCGACCAGGCTCTGCAGGCCCAGGGCGTCGAAGCCGCCGACGATGTTGTTGAGCACCGTGCTGCCGTTGTCGGTGAACGCGATCGAGTGCCCGAACAGCACCCAGGCCACGGTGACCGTGATGATGGCGCCGAACGACATCATCATCATGTTCAGGACGCTCTTGGCCCTGGTCATGCCCCCGTAGAAGAACGCGAGGCCCGGAGTCATCAGCAACACCAGCGCGGTGGCCGCGAGCATCCAGGCTGTGGTGCCGCTATCGATCTTCACGACGCGACCCTCCTTACATGTGACGTGTCGCCACAGCGTGTTCGGCCGGGGTTTCGTGGCTCGACCTGGAGTGTTTCGCGTTCGTGAATCTCGTCGGCACGGTGTTTCGGGTACGTTTCGGCCCCTTCACATGCTTCGAACCGGCCATGAGATACTTAGGATTGCCTAACCTAATAGATCAAGGAATCCCTCATGCGTCTCCGGCTTCTGGCCCTGCTCCCCGTCCTCGCCCTGGCCGCCTGCGGCACCTCGACCGGCACGCAGGACGCCGGCCCCACCAGGACGGTCAAGCACGCCATGGGCGAGAGCAAAGTTCCGATGACCCCCAAGCGGGTGGTCGTGCTCGACACCGACAAGCTGGACACGATGGTCTCCCTCGGGATGGCCCCCGTCGGCGCGGCCCAGGCGGGCGAGAACCAGACCTGGCCGGAGTACCTCGGCTCGGCGTTGTCGGCCACCAAGCCGGTCGGCACGCTCCAGCAGCCCAACATCGAGGCGATCATGGCGCTCAAGCCGGACCTCATCCTCGGCACGAAGTTCCGCCAGGCCGCCTTCTACGACAAGCTCAGCAAGATCGCTCCGACCGTGTTCACGGAGAAGGTGGGCATCACCTGGAAGGAGAACTTCCTGCTGGACGCCGAGGCCCTGGGCAGGAAGGAGCAGGCGTCCGGGCTGCTGTCGTCCTACGAGCAGCGGGCCAAGGAGGTGGGCGCGAAGTTCTCGAAGCTCTCGGTGAGCATCGTGCGCTTCATGCCCACCGAGATCCGCATGTACGGCCCCGAGTCGTTCAGCGGCATCGTGGTCGGCGACGCCGGCGTCCAGCGGCCGGAGGTCCAGCGCCTGGCCGACCAGGACGACAAGCGCTTCGGCAAGCTGAGCCAGGAGAACATCGCCAAGGCCGACGGCGACGCGATCTTCTACAGCGCCTACGGCGAGGCCGCCGCCAAGTCGCAGGCCACGGTGACCGGCGGCCTGCTGTGGAAGAACCTGGCCGCGGTCAAGGCCGGCCACGCGCACGACGTGGACGACGAGATCTGGATGACCGGCATCGGCGTCACCGCCGCCGGCAAGATCCTCGACGACCTGGAGAAGTACCTCAGCCCGCTGGCCTGACCGGGTCGCCCTGGACGATCCGGCCGGGGCGCAGCACCCGCGCGTAGACGCCCGCGCACGCCTGGAGCCCGGCGTCGAGCACCGGGACCCGGTTGTGCCGGGCGACCACGCGCAGCGCCTCGGTGTCGCGGCCGAGCGCGCCGTGGGCCAGCGTCGGCACCGCGCAGCGCGGGCTGGCCACGATGACCTGGAGCACGACCTCGTGCCCGACGTGCAGCTCGCGCCCCACCCAGTCGTTCTCGGCGAAGCCCTCCACGTCGGTCCTGATGATCAGGTTGGGCCGGTAGCGGAGGGCTTCGACATGCCCGCGCGGGCTCAGCTCGCCGATGCGGTCGATCGTCGCGGTGGAGATCAGGTGCAGGGGCGCGAAGTCGAAGAACGTGCCCTCCGGCGAGGCCCCGCCCAGCGTGCCCACCGTGTACGGCACCTCCGCCTCGATGCCCACGGCCAGCACCCGCTCGGGCACCGACCGCTCCAGCTCGGCCCCCTCCGGCGGCACGTCGATCAGCCGCACCTCGCGGCCGAGCAGCTTCGACAGCTCCTCGTCGCCCGGCGCGCGGGCGCCTTCGACGGTCAGCAGGTCGCGCCACAGCCTGGGGTTCTTGGCACTGGCGATCTTCCCCGTGGCGACGTCGAGCACCGCCCTGGCCCGGTCGCCGGTCAGGCCGCGCTCGGTCACCTCGCTCTCGGCGATCTCCTCGCCCAGCATCGACTTGACCGGGTAGCGGCGCAACGTTTCGACGTACATGATCCGGAGCCTACGGCCGGCCCCAGAAACGGCGCAGGTGGGGGACCAGCTCGGCGGCCCGCTCGTCGGGGAAGAACAGCCGCCCGCCCTCGATCTCGACGACCTCCTTCACGCCTGGGATCGTGTCGCGCAGCCAGTGGGCCCAGCTCACGTCGAAGAACGTGTCGCCGGTGCCCCACACGACCAGCGTCGGCACGGTGAGCACGGTGAGCTGGGGCTCGATGTCGACCAGGTCCGCGGCGTCGATCGAGGCCAGCAGGCGTTCGAAGGCGCGGCCGCCGCCGGGCTTGGCCAGGATCGGGCGCAGGTAGGCGTCGACCAGCGCGGCGGGGTCGTCGATGCGCTCGTAGCCGGCGCCCAGGGCGGTCCGGGCCAGCAGCTCGGGATGGTCCAGCACGGCGGCCACGAGCCCGGCCAGCTCGCCCCTGACGGCCAGCGCGACGGTGTCCTTGAACGCCTCGGGCGGGGTGTTGGTGTGCACGTCGCAGTTGGTGAGGGTGAGCGAGCGCAGCCGCGCGGGGTGGCGCACCGCGAACACCTGGGCCACGGCGCCGCCGGTGTCGTTGGCCACGAGGTCCACCTCCTCCAGGCCGAGCCCGGCGCACAGCTCCTCCACGGCCTCTGCCAGCGCGGGGATGGACAGGTCGTCGCGCGGGTCGCTGCCGCCGTGCAGGGGCAGGTCGATGGCCACGCAGCGGCGTTCGTCGCGCAGCTCGGCGACGACGTTGCGCCACAGGTACGAGCTGGTGCCCACGCCGTGCACGAACAAGGCGACCGGGCCCCGGCCGACGTCCATGTAGGTGATGCCGTCCACGTCCACTCCTTGGGATTACAGACCGACTGTCGGTCTAGAAAATTACCGACCGTCGGTCGGTCTGTCTAGAGTGGGGGCATGAACCTCAAGGCGGAGCGCGGCGCGGCCACCCGCGACAAGGTCCTCGCCATCGCCACGCGGCTGTTCGCCGAGCGGGGCTACGACGACACGTCGATCGAGACCGTGCTGCAGGAGTCGGGGCTGAGCCGCGGGGCGCTCTACCACCACTACGCGGGCAAGGACGCGCTGTTCGAGGCGGTGCTGGAGGCCACGGAGTCGGCCGTCGGCGTCAAGATCGCCAAGGCGGTGCGCGGCATCGACGACCCCGCGGCGGCGCTGCGGGCGGGGGCGCTGGCCTGGGTGAGGCTCGCGGGCGATCCGGTGATCCGGCGCATCGTGCTCATCGACGCGCCCGCCGTGCTCGGGTGGGAGAGCTGGCGGGCGATGGAGGAGCGTTACTCGTTCGGCATGCTGAAGGCGGCCCTCCAGGCGACCGGGGCGGTGCCCGACGAGTTCGTCGACCTGCACGCCCACATGCTGCTGGCCGCCATCAACGAGAGCGCCCTGCTGGTCGCCAGAGGCGGCGACACGGCCACGGCGGAGTCCGCCGTCGAGGAGTTCCTGCGCCGCGTCCTCAGACCGTGACAGGCCCCCTGGAACAAGCGGGCCTCAGAACAACCACAGCCCTGGAACGAGCGGGCCCTGGTGACGTCACAGGCCCCTGGAACGGGTCGCCGCCCGTGGGCCTTCGTCACACCGCGGGCCCCTGGGACGCCGGAGGCGTCCGGATGCGGCGGCGCCGCCGCCCGGATGCGGGCGGCGGCGCCGAAGACGCCCAGAAGGGCGGAAGCCGCGAAGAAGGTCAGGCGGCGGCGTTGGCCATGCGGCGCAGGCGGGCCAGCGCGTCGCGCTCGATGCGGCGGGCTCGGTCGCGGCCGATGCCGTAGCGCTCCCCCACCTCGGTCAGCGTGTGCTCGCGCCCGTCGACCAGCCCGTAGCGCCACCGCAGCATCTCGCTGGTGTCGCCCTCCAGGTCGGTGAGCCACTGGTCGAGCCGCTCGCGCTCAAGGATGTCGATGGCCTGCTGCTCGGGATCGGCCCACGTCTCGTCGGCGATCATGTCACCCAGCTCGGTCTCGTCCTCGTCGCCCACGCCGAGCTGCAGCGACACCGGGTCGGAGGCCCAGCGGCGCAGCTCGCGCACCCGCTCGATCGGCAGGTCGAGGATCTCGGCGAGGTCGCCGTCGGTCGGCTCGGTGTCGTACTCGGCCAGCATGTCGCGGCGCACCCGCATCAGCCTGGTCATCTGCTCGCCGGCGTGCGTCGGCAGACGGACCGGACGGGCCTGCTCGTGGATGGCCCGTCCGACCGACTGCCTGATCCACCACGTGGCGTAGGTGGAGAACTTGTACCCCCGCCGGTAGTCGAACTTCTCGACCGCTCGCACCAGGCCCAGGTTCCCCTCCTGGACCAGGTCGATGAGCGGCATCCCCCGACCCGAGTACTTCCGGGCCACCGCCACCACCAGCCGCAGGTTGGCCTGGATGAACTCGTCCTTCGCCCGCTGGCCCGAGACGGCCAGGCGTTCCAGCTCCTCGTCGGCCGCGTCCCCGATCCGCGGCTCGGAGCCTCCGCTGTCAAGAAGCTGCTCGGCGAACAGGCCCGCCTCGATCCTCTTGGCGAGCTCCACCTCTTCCTCCGCCGTGAGCAGCGGGACCCGGCCTATCTCGGCCAGATACGTCCCCAGCAGGTCGCGGTCAGCGACGTGCTGCTCCTGCGTGCGACTCCCCGTAGGCCTTGCCATCCCCTGGCACCTCGTTCCGCAGCTGCTTCCTATATCCCGCCAACGTCCGGCCGGAAGCAAAGATTCCCTAAACAGCTACGCCAGAGGGAGGGTCTTGGACGTCCTCCTAAAGGAGGAGACCGGCCTGAAACACCTGGTGGACAAGGGGAACGCCGGGTCGGTACGCCAGGTGGACATAGGAGGGGGCGTCGAGCACGACGAGGTCCGCGCGGGCTCCCTGACGCAACCACCCTACGTCCGTGCGGCGCAGCGCGCGGGCCCCGCCGTACGTGGCCGCCCGCACCGCCTCCAACGGCGTCATCCCCATCTCCCGTACGGCCAGCGCCACGCAGAACGGCATCGACGAGGTGAACGACGAGCCCGGGTTGCAGTCGGTGGCCAGCGCGACCGTGACGCCCGCGTCGATGAGCCGCCGCGCGTCCGGGTACGGCGACCGCGTGGAGAACTCGGCCCCCGGCAGCAGCGTCGCGACCGTCCCGCTGGAGGCCAGCGCGTCGACGTCGGCCGCCGACAGGTGGGTGCAGTGGTCGGCCGAGGCCGCGCCCAGCTCGCAGGCGATGCGCACGCCGGGCCCCTCGGTGAGCTGGTTGGCGTGCACGCGGGCCTGGAGCCCGGCCTTGATCCCGGCGTTCAGGATCTCCCTGGTCTGGTCGCCGTCGAACGCGCCGCGCTCGCAGAAGACGTCCACCCATTTGGCGTAGGGGGCGCAGGCGTCGAGCATCTCGCCCGTCACCAGGCGGACGTAGTCGTCGGCGTCGGCGCCCTCGGGCACGACGTGCGCGCCGAGGTAGGTGGTCTCGTCGGTGAGGGTGGTGGCGATCTCCAGGGAGCGGCGCTCGTGCTCGGCGGACAGGCCGTAGCCGCTCTTGATCTCCACGGTGGTGGTGCCCTGGGCGAGCATCTCCTCCACCAGGGCGCGGGCGTGCGTGGCCAGGTCGGCGTCGCTCGCCGCGCGGGTGGCGGCGACGGTCGTCCTGATGCCCCCGCCGGTGTACGGCTGCCCCGACATGCGGGCCTGGAACTCGGCCGTGCGGTCGCCGGCGAAGATCAGGTGGGCGTGACTGTCCACGAACCCGGGCAGCACGGCCCGGCCGCCGACGTGCACGCGCTCGTCGGCGTCGGGCGCCTGGGCGGCGGGGCCCAGCCAGGCCACCACGCCGTCCTCGACGACCAGCGCCGCGTCGGTGATCTCCTCGCGCTCGGGGTCGCCGGTGTAGAGCAGCCCGATCCCGTCGATCAGCGTGGTCAGCGTGGTCGGTGTGGTCGGTGTGGTCATCGCACTTTTCCTATCGCCTCGGAGAGCATGTGTCCGACGTCGCCCAGTTCGTGGCGGCCCTGCGCGACCACCCTGCGGCCGCCGGAGACCACCGAGTGCACGTCGGAGGCCGTGGCCGCGAACACCACCGCCTCCAGCCCGCCGGCGCCCGCCGTGCGCACCGAGTCGAGCCGGACCGACACCAGGTCGGCCCACGCCCCGGGGATGAGCCGGCCCGCGTCGGCGAAGCCGAGCGAGGTGTGCCCGGTGCCGGTGGCGGCGGTGAGCAGGTCGGCGGCGCTCCAGTGGCCGCGCCGCTCGCTGGTCAGCCGCTCGTCGAGCTCGACCGCGCGGGCCTCCTCGAACAGGTCGATCACGGCGTGGCCGTCGGAGCCGAGCGTGATCTGCGTGCCCCGGTCGGCCGCCGCCCTGGCCGGGCCGACGCCGTCGGCCAGGTCGCGCTCGGTGGTGGGGCACATGCAGATGTACGTGCCCGACTGGCCGAGCAGCTCCACGTCGGAGTCGGTCAGATGGGTGGCGTGCACGGCGGTCGAGCGAGGGCCGAGCACGCCGCGCTCGTGCAGGATCTGGACCGGCGTGGCGGCGTACGTCTCGGCGCAGGCCGCGTTCTCGGCGCGCTGCTCGGAGACGTGCGCGTGCAGCGGGGCGGCGTGCCGGTGGGAGAACTCGGCCACCACCGGCATCTGGTCGGGCGGCACCGCGCGCACCGAGTGGACGGCGGCCCCGATCTCGACGTCGTGCTGCCCTTCGTAGGCGGCGGCCAGCTCGTCGGCGCGGGCGGCCCAGCCGTGGGCGCTGCCGTCGCTGAAGCGCAGCTGGGTGCCCGACAGCGGCACGCCGATGCCGCCCGACAGGTAGCAGGTGTCGAGCAGCGTGATGCGCAGCCCGGCCTCGCGGGCGGCCTGGATGAGCGCGTGGCTCATCACGTTCCTGTCCTCGTACGGGCGGCCGTCGGGGGCGTGGTGCAGGTAGTGGAACTCGCCCACGCAGGTCACCCCGGCCAGCGCCATCTCGGCGTAGACCGCCCTGGCGAGCTGGAAGTAGGTGTCGGGGTCGAGCTTGCCCGCGACCTCGTACATCTGGTCGCGCCAGGTCCAGAAGTCGCCCTTGCCGCGCTGGGTGGCGCCGCGCAGGGCCCGGTGGAAGGCGTGGGAATGGGCGTTGGCCAGGCCGGGGATGGTCAGGCCCGGCAGCCGCTCGGCCGAGCCGGGCTCGCCGCGGGCGATCCGGGCGATCCGGGTGCCCTCGACCTCGATGAGGACGCCATGGGCGACCCCGTCGGGCAACCAGGCCTGCTCGCACCAGTAGGTCAGCGACACAGATCCTCCAGCACGTCCGCGAGTGCCACCACTCCCGCATGGCAGTCTGCCTGGTCGGCGTGCTCCTCGGGTGAATGGGACACGCCGGTGGGGTTGCGTACGAACAACATCGCGCTCGGGACGCCCGCCGTGGCGAGGATCCCGGCGTCGTGACCCGCTCCGGTCGGCAGGATCGGCGCGGGCGTGTCGCCGCCGGCCACGCGGGCCAGCCGGTCCCTCAGCGCGGCGCCGAAGGCGACCTCGGGGGTCCACGACTCCTCGCGCACGTCCGCCCCGGCCGCCGCGGAAAGCTCCTCGACCAGGGCGCGGACCGCGGGCTCCGCCGGACCGCGGGCGTCCAGCCAGGCCGAGACCAGGCCGGGGACGGCGTTCGCGTTGCCGGGCGAGACGCGGGTCTTGCCGACCGTGGCCACCACGTCGTGCCGCTCGGCCGCCTCGCGGGCGGCCAGCACCAGGCGGGCGAAGGGCAGCATCGGGTCGTCGCGGTCGGCCAGCCGGGTGGTGCCCGCGTGGTCGGCCCTGCCGTGGAAGTCGAAGCGCCACCGGCCGTGCGGCCAGATGGCGCTGGCCACGCCCACCGGCCGGCCCTCGTGCACCAGGCCGCGGCCCTGCTCGACGTGGAGCTCGACGAACGTGCCGACGGTGGCCAGGGTCTCGGCGTCGCGCCCGATGGCCTCCGGCTTGCGGCCGGCCCGCGCCATGACGTCGGCCAGCGTGTCACCCTCGTCGTCGGTGAGCGCGAGCGCGCGTTCCGGCGTGAGCGCGCCGGTGAGCAGCCGGGAGCCCATGCACGGCATGCCGAACCTGGCCCCCTCCTCGTCGGTGAAGCAGGCGACGCCGACCGGCCTGCCCGGGGTGACCTGCCGTTCGCGCAGCAGGTCGAGGGCGGCGAAGGCGGACACCACGCCGAGCGGGCCGTCGAAGGCGCCGCCGTGACGCACCGAGTCGAGGTGGCTGCCGGTGACGACGCCCGGACGGCCCGACGGGTCGCCCCACCAGGCCCAGAGGTTGCCGTTGCGGTCTTCCCGCAGGTCGAGCCCGCGGCGCGCGGCCTCGCCCGCGAACCACCCGCGTAGCTCCATGTCGGCGGCCGACCAGGCGTCTCTCACGTATCCGCCGGAGCGGGGATCTCGTCCTATGTGCGCGAGTGGTTCAAGCATGGGTCCACTGTAGTGAATGGATTCATTCAGATGTCAGTTGACCGGGCCCGCGCTCGGTCTGATGGTCAGTTCGGTGAGGTGGGCGTCGGGTCCGGCGTTGATCGTGGCGAGCACGGCCCGCGCCACGCTCTCCGGGGTGAGGTACTTGTCCGGTTCGTACGCGCCGCCTTCCTGGGCGCGTACGCCGCGCTGCATGTCGGTGGCCACCCGGCCCGGGTAGACGGTGGTGACCCGCAGCTCGGGCTCCTCCAGGCGCAGCGCGTCGGCGAAGGCGCGCAGGGCGAACTTGCTGGCCGCGTACGAGGCCCATTCGGGGTTGGCCCGCTGCCCCGACCCGGAGTTCACGCAGACGACGTGCCCCCGGGCGCGGCGCAGCGCGGGCAGCAGCAGCCGGGTCAGCTCGGCGACCGCCACGACGTTGAGCTCCATCGTCGTGCGCCAGTTGTCGGCCGGCTGGTCGGCGATCCGGCCGAGCATCGCGACCCCGGCGCTGTGCACGAGCACGTCGAGCCGCTCGACGTCGGCGACGTCGGCCTCGGTGAGCCGGGTCAGCTCGACGGGCCAGGGCCGCGCGTCGGGCAGTTCGGCGGCCAGCTTCGCGAGCGCGGACTCGTCCCTGCCGCCGAGGATGAGGTGATGCGTGGGGCCCAGAGCCCGCGCCACGGCCTCGCCCACACCACGGGAAGCGCCGGTGACCAGCGCGATCGGTCGTTCAGTCATGCCGCCGAGTTTATGACCTTGACGATCCCTCAAATTTGAGTACAAAATTGAGTCATGTCGGTGTCAACGCGCATCCTGATCCTCGGTTCCCTGCTCGACGCCCCCATGAACGGCTACGGCGTCCGCCGCCGGCTGGAGATGATGGGCGCCGACGCCTGGGCGAACGTCGCCTTCGGCTCGATCTACCACGGCCTGGGCAAGATGGCCGACGAGGGTCTGCTCGCGGTCGTCGAGGCCGGGAAGGGCGGCAAGGTCGTCTACGAGCTGACCGACGCCGGCCGCTACGAGTTCCACCGGCTGCTCATGCAGAGCTGGTCGGAGGTGCGGCCCGTCGTGGACCCCTTCCAGGTCGCGCTGACGTTCATGAACCGGCTGGAAAAGCAGGAGATTCTCGACGCCCTGCATGGCAGGATCCGACAACTGCGACTGAACATCGAGACGATCGACCACGCGTACGGCACCAAGCAGCGCTACGGCGAGCCCAGGCACCTCGACGAGAACCTCCGCCTGACCCAGGCCGTGCTCCAGGCCCAGCTCGACTGGGTCGAAGGCGCGATCACACGGGTCGAGAAGGACGAACTGCCCTGAGGAGAACGGTGATCATAGAAGCACGCGAGTTACGCAAGACGTTCACCACCAGGAGCCGCAAGGGCTCCCAGACCGTCGAGGCCGTGCGCGGCATCGACCTCGACGTCGAAAAAGGCGAGATCTTCGGCGTCCTCGGCCCCAACGGCGCCGGCAAGACCACGACGATCCGCATGCTGGCCACGCTGATCACGCCCGACTCCGGCACCGCCGTCATCGCCGGGCACGACCTGCGCGCGGAGCCCGGGGCCGTGCGCCGCAAGCTCGGCTACGTCAGCCAGGCGGGCGGCGTGGAGGACACCACGAGCGCCCGCGCCCAGATCATGATGGCCGCCAGGATCCACGACGTGGCCGACCCAAGGCAGGCCACGGCCGACGTCCTCGAACGTTTCGACCTCACCGAGATGGCCGACCGGCCCGGCCGCACGCTCTCCGGCGGCCAGAAGCGGCGGGTGGCCATCGCGCTCGGGCTGGTGCACGCGCCGCCGCTGCTCTTCCTCGACGAACCCACCACCGGCCTCGACCCGCAGAACCACGCGAACCTCTGGGACCGCATCAGGCAGCTCCGCGAGGCCGGCACGAGCGTGCTGCTCAGCACCCACTACCTCGACGAGGCCGACGTGCTCTGCGACCGGCTGGTGATCGTGGACCACGGGCGGATCGTGGCCGAGGGCACGCCCGGCGAGCTCAAGCGCGAGGTCTCCGGCGACGTCGTCACGCTGCGGCTGGACGAGCCCGAGCGGGCCGCCGAGGCGCTCAGGCCCCTGGCCCGCGAGGTCCGCGTGGACGAGGACGCCCTGCGCGTCTACGTCGACGACGGCGAGCACACGCTGCCCGCGCTGCTGCGCCTGCTTGAGGAGCACGGCATCGCCCTGCGCTCGATCGCGCTCGACCGCTCCACGCTCGACGACGTCTTCCTGGCCAAGACCGGCCGATCCCTCCGCGACACGGGAGCCGCCGCATGATCCGCCACCTCGTCCTGTTCACCGGCTACGAGCTGAAGAAGTCCTTCAGCAACCCGGTCTGGCCGCTGTTCGGCATCCTGCAGCCGGTGCTCTACCTGCTGATGTTCGCGCCGCTGCTCAAGGACCTGACGCCGGGCGGCAGCACGGTCGACGCCCTGCGCATGTTCACGCCCGCGTCGATGATGATGATCGCCGTGTTCGGCTCGCTGTTCTCGGGGTTCGGCCTGATCGCCGAGCTGCGCAACGGCTCGCTCGAACGGTACGCCGTCAGCCCCGCCTGGCGGCCGGCCATCGTGCTCGGACGGGTGGCCAAGGACATGGTCGTGCTGGTCTGCCAGGCCATCCTGGTGCTGGTCGTGGCCGTGGCCATGGGCGTGCGGATCGGCGGCGTCGAGCTGGTGCTGGTGCTGGCGCTCATGGCGGCCACGGGGCTGTTCGCCTCCGGGCTGTCGCAGGGGCTGGCGCTGACCGTACGCGACGAGAACGGCATGTCGCAGACGCTCAACCTGTTCATGCTGCCGATCATGCTGCTGGCCGGGCTGTTCATCCCGATCTCGTTCGCACCCGGCTGGATGCGGGCGATCGCGCCGGTCAACCCGCTGTACCACGCGGTCGAGGCCGGGCGGGCATTGTTCGCCGGGCGGCTCGGCGACCCGTCGATCCCGATCGCGTTCGCGCTGTTCATCGTGCTCGCGGTGCTCACGACGATCTGGTCGATGCGGTCGCTACGCAGGATCGCCGGGTAGGAAGGTGCCGGCCTCGTCGGTCATCCGCTCGTACTCCTCCAGCCTGGCCCGGGTACGCAGCGGCGCGGCGTCGGCCATGGCCTCCACCAGGGCCATGGCCAGCGCCAGAGGGGCCGCGTGGGAGTCGAACACCAGACGGTCGCCGACCGGGCCGTCGAGCACCACCTCGGCCGGGAAGCCCGGCTTGTCGGTGATCGCGGCGACGCGCAGGCCGAGCTTCTCCGCGTACTCCAGCGCCTGGACGACCTCGGCCGGATAGCGCGGGAGCACCACGGCCACCACCCACTCCGCGCCCGCCCGCCGCGCCGCGTGCAGCCCCTCGACCAGCTCCGAGCCGCCATGGGTGAGCAGGCGCACGTCGGGGTGGATGCGCCTGGCGTAGTAGGCGAAGGTGGTGGCCAGGCCGCAGGAGACCCGCAGGCCCAGTACCGGCAGCGGCTCGGTGGCGGCGAGCTGCTCGCCCAGCTCCTTGAGCGGGAGCGCGGCCAGCCGCTCGCGCACCACGGCGAGGTTGCGGATCTCGCTGTCGATCGCGTTCCGCAGCAGGCTCTCCTGCGGCGCGACCACGCCGCCGCCGAGCACCAGCGGGCGCAGCGCCTGACGCAGCTCGGGGTAGCCGGCGAAGCCGAGCACCATGGCGAACCTGGTCACCGACGGCTGGCTGACCCCGGCCCGCTCGGCCAGCTCGACGCTGGACAGGAAGATGGCCTCGTCGAGGTGCTCGCCCAGGTAATGGGCGATCCTGCGCTGCACCGGCGACAACCTCCGGCCGTCGAGCAGCACGCCGAGCCCACCGTGATATCCGTCAGCCACGCCACCTCCAACGTTCCCCGACCCGCATTCTCATCCCCCGTACCCCATGGGGGACGGGACGGCGGGCCGTCAGGACTCGCGCATCGGGATGCGCACGCCGCGGGCCTCGGCCACCTGGGCGGCCTCGTCGTAGCCCGCGTCCACGTGCCGCATCACGCCCGTGCCGGGGTCGTTGGTGAGCACGCGGTTGAGCTTCTCCCCGGCCAGCGCGGTGCCGTCGGCGACCGTGACCTGACCGGCGTGGATGGAACGCCCGATCCCCACGCCGCCGCCGTGGTGGATGGACACCCAGGCCGCGCCGGAGGCGGTGTTGAGCATGGCGTTGAGCAGCGGCCAGTCGGCGATCGCGTCCGAGCCGTCGGCCATGGCCTCGGTCTCCCGGTACGGCGAGGCCACCGACCCGCTGTCGAGGTGGTCGCGGCCGATCACGATCGGCGCCTGGAGCTCACCGGAGGCCACCATGTCGTTGAACCGCTCGCCCGCGACGTTGCGCTCGCCGTAGCCGAGCCAGCAGATGCGCGCGGGCAGCCCCTGGAAGTGCACCTTCTCGCCGGCCTGCGCGATCCACCTGGCCAGCGGCTCGTTGTCGGGGAACAGCTCCAGGATCGCGCGGTCGGTGGCGGCGATGTCGGCCGGGTCGCCGCTCAGCGCGGCCCACCGGAACGGCCCCTTGCCCTCGCAGAACAGCGGCCTGATGTACGCCGGCACGAACCCGGGGAAGTCGAAGGCCCGCGAGTAGCCGGCGAGCTGGGCCTCGCCGCGGATGGAGTTGCCGTAGTCGAACACCTCGGCGCCGGCGTCCTTGAAGCCGACCATGGCCTCGACGTGCCGGGCCATCGACGTGCGCGCCCGCTCGGTGAAACCGGCCGGGTCCTTGTCCCGTTCGGCGGACATGTCCTCGAAGGCGACGCCGAGCGGCAGGTACATCAGCGGGTCGTGCGCGGACGTCTGGTCGGTGACGATGTCGATCTCGGCGCCCGCGGCCAGCAGCTCGGGCAGCGCCTCGGCGGCGTTGGCCACGACGCCGATGGACAGCGGGCGGCGCGCGTCGCGGGCCTCGTAGGCCAGTCGCAGCGCCTCCTCCAGGCTGTCGGCCTGCACGTCGAGGTAGCGGTGCTCGATGCGGCGGGTGACCGAGCGGGGGTCGCAGTCGATGCAGATCGCGACGCCGCCGTTCATGGTGACGGCCAGCGGCTGGGCGCCGCCCATGCCGCCGAGGCCGGCCGTGAGGGTGATCGTGCCGGCCAGCGTGCCGCCGAACCGCTTCGCGGCCACCGCGGCGAACGTCTCGTACGTGCCCTGGAGGATGCCCTGGGTGCCGATGTAGATCCACGAACCGGCGGTCATCTGGCCGTACATGGTGAGGCCGGCGGCCTCCAGGCGGCGGAACTCCTCCCAGTTGGCCCAGTCGGGGACCAGGTTGGAGTTGGCGATGAGCACCCGGGGGGCCCATTCGTGGGTGCGGAACACGCCTACCGGGCGGCCCGACTGGACCAGCAGCGTCTCGTCGCCCTCCAGGGTGGTCAGGGTCCTGACCATCGCGTCGAAGGAGGGCCAGTCGCGGGCGGCCCTGCCCGAGCCGCCGTAGACGACCAGCTGCTCGGGGTGCTCGGCGACCTCGGGGTCCAGGTTGTTCTGGAGCATGCGGAGCGCCGCCTCCTGCGGCCACCCCTTCGCGGTGATCGTGGTGCCTCGCGGTGCGCGCACGCTGCGGCTCATGGTGACCCTCCTGAATGAACACATTCACCTTTGTCACCCGAAGACTACGGTGGACCGCGTCCAGCGGTCCACCGCAGGCAGCGGAGTCTGCGCCTACGGTCCCTCCGTCCAGCGGTCCACCGCAGGCAGCGGACTTTGCGCGTACCCCTAGCTCACGAGGAACTGGGTGGCGGCGAGTTCGCGGTAGAGGTCGTCGCCTGCCACCAGTTCTGCGTGGGTGCCGATCGCCCGTACGCCGCCCGCCTCCATCACCACGATCCGGTCGGCGTTCGTCACGGTGGACAGCCGGTGGGCGATGACCAGCACCGTCGTCTCGGCCGCCACCTCGGCGATGACCTCGCGCAGCCGCAGCTCGTTGACCGCGTCGAGCTGCGAGGTGGCCTCGTCGAGCAGCAGCAGCCTGGGCCTGCGCAGCAGCGCCC
Organism: Nonomuraea sp. NPDC049607; assembly: GCF_040675375.1. Lineage (NCBI taxonomy): Bacteria > Bacillati > Actinomycetota > Actinomycetes > Streptosporangiales > Streptosporangiaceae > Nonomuraea > Nonomuraea sp. NPDC049607. The sequence continues at coordinate 5,003 of NZ_JBFAOV010000045.1, read as the reverse complement.
TGGCGATGGCGACCCGCTGCCGCTCGCCGCCGGACAGCAGCACGCCGCGGTGGCCCACCGCCGTGTCGAGCCCTTCGGGCAGCCGGGCGACCAGGTCGTCGAGCCGGGTGCGGGTGATGGCGCGGCGCAGCTCGTCCTCGGTGGCGTCCTGGGCGGCGAAGAGCAGGTTCTCCCGCAGCGTGCCGGCCAGGACGGGGGCGTCCTGCTCGACGTAGCCGAGCGCGGCCCGCAGCTCGCCGAGCGGCCAGTCGCGGATGTCGCGGCCGCCGATCGCGATCAGGCCGTCCTGGTGCTCGTAGAAGCGTTCGAGCAGGGCGAACACTGTGGACTTGCCCGCGCCCGACGGCCCGACCAGCGCCGTCAGCCCGCCCGCGGGAACGTCGAAGGTGACGCCGTCGTGCACGGTGGGACGGTCGTCGCCGTACCGGAAGACGACGTCCTCGAAGCGGACCCCCACCGGCGTGCTGTCGGCCGGGACGGTGACGCCGACCGGCTCGCCGGGCAGGTCCTCGATCTCCTTGATGCGCCGCATGGCGGCCAGCCCGTTCTGGAGCTGGACCGCGCCCTGGACGAGCTGCCCGATCGGCGGCACCAGGTAGAACAGGTAGAGCAGGAACGCGATCAGGGACGAGACCTCCAGCACGCCCGACGCGACCCGCGACCCGCCGACGGCCAGCACGCACAGGAAGGCGATCTGCACGGCCATCCAGGTCGCCACGCCGGCCAGCGACGTCCATCCGGCCACCTGGAGCCCGCGGTCGCGGGCGCGCTCGGCCGCCTCGCCGACGACGGCGATCTCCCGTTCCTCCGCGCCGCTGGCCTTGACCGTCCGGTACGCCTGAAGCGCCCGGTCCAGCACGGCCCCCATCTCGCCGACGGCCTCCTGTGCCTGCGTCTGCGCCCGCTGGATCTTCGGCATGATGAGCGCGACCAGGCCGCCGATCACCACCACGACGAGCAGCGTGACCAGCAGCAGCACGCCGTCCATGGTGGCCATCATGATGATCGCGCCGACCAGCATGAACACCGCGCTGACCGACTCCACGATCCCGTTGGTCAGCACCGCGCGCAGCAGCGTGGTGTCGCTCGTCACCCGCGACATCAGGTCGCCGGGCTTGAGCCGGTCGACGTCGGCCACCCTGAGCCGGAGCATCCGGTCGACGAGCCTGCGCCGGGCCCCGAGGACGACGCCCTCGCCGGTGCGTTCCATCAGGTAGGTGCCCCCGGCCGAGACGACGGCCCCGACCAGCACCGCCACGGTCAGGCCTAACAGCGGCGCGGCCAGCGACTGGTCCTCGCCGAAGGCGTCCACGACGTACTTGGCCAGCAGGGGCATCGCGAGCCCCGCCACCGAGCCGATCAACCCGAGCAGGCCGCCCGCGACCAGGACTTTCCGGTGCGGCCGAAGGTAGGCCAGCAGCTCCTTGAGCACCCCAACTCCCCTCACGACATTTCTCGAAATTTCCCAACGAACGGGACGACGCAATCCGCACCGCCGCGACAGGGTCAACTTAGATTGACGACCTAAGTATGTCAACTTTCGTTGACGCCTCCTCCTTGAGAAGGAGAAGAACCCGACCTCCACAGAACGAGGCCCGGGGTTGTCCGGCGGCATGGCGGCTTGGTGGGGGCCGGGCTCGTTCGGCGGTTGTTCGGCGCCGGATGAACCCTGGGCCGCCTTGCGGCCGTTCGTCCTCCTCTGGCGTCGGCGGCCGGGCAGCTCTATAGTCATGTCCATGAGTAGTCATCGTCTTGAGCATTCCTGATGGCGCTGCGGCACGCCGTGCTGGCGGCGCTGCTCGACGGCGAGTACAGCGGCTACCAGCTCACCAAGGTCTTCGACGTGGGCGTCTCCAACTTCTGGTACGCCGCCCCCCAGCAGCTCTACGCCGAGCTGACGAAGCTGGAGTCCGACGGCCTGGTCACCGGCCGGGAGGTGGTCCAGCGCGGCCGTCCGAACAAACGCCTGTTCTCGGTCACGCAGGCGGGCCTCGACGAGCTGGCCGCCTTCGCCGCGTCCCCGGCCAAGCCGTTGCTCCTCCGCGACGAGCTGGCCGTCAAGGTCCACGCGGCCGACCGGCTCGACCCGGCGCCGCTGATCGCCCAGCTCCTCGACCGCGCCGAGGAGGCCGCCGCCAAGCTCGCGTTCTTCGAGAAGACCCTGCTGCGCCTGCGCGGCGACCTGGACGAGGAGTCGTTTCTGCGCGAGGGCGAGCACGTCGGCCCGTACCTGTCCTGCCTGGGCGGCTGCCGCCTGGAGCGGGAGATGCGCGACTGGTGCCTGAGCACCGCCAGGACGCTCGGCGAGCGCGCCGCCCGCACCACAGAGGAGATGCCGTGACCTACACCCGTTATGTCGCGCTCGGCGACAGCCAGACCGAGGGCCTCGGCGACGGCGACGACGTCCTCGGCCATCGCGGCTGGGCCGACCGGCTCGCCGAGCACCTGGCCCGCGACAATCCCGCCCTGCTCTACGCCAACCTCGCCGTGCGCGGCCGGGTGGCCGCCCAGATCCGGGCCGAGCAACTCCCCGTCGCGCTGGAGCTCCGTCCCGATCTGGCCACGGTCATGGCGGGCATGAACGACGTCATCCGTCCCGGTTTCGACGCTACCCGCGTCGCGGCCGACCTGGAGCACATGTTCGCGGCGCTGACCGGGGCGGGCGCCCGGGTGGTGACGGTGACGTTCCCCGACATCGGCAGGATCGCGCCCTTGGCCAGGCCGCTGCTGCCGCGCGTGCTCGACCTCAACGCCCGTGTCCGCGAGGCCGCCGCCCGGCACGGCGTGACGCTGGTGGACACCTTCCCCGACACGGCGGTGACCGACGCGCGGCTGTGGAGCTCCGACCGGCTGCACGCCAGCCCGGCCGGGCACGCCAGGTTCGCCGCGGCGGTGGCGTACGCGCTGGAGCTGCCCGGCAGCGACGACACCTGGAACCTTCCGCTCCCCGTGCTGCCCACGCCCGGCCGGCTGCGCACGGCGGCGGCGGAGGTGCGCTGGCTGGGCTCGTTCGCGGGCCCGTGGATCGCCCGGCGGATGCGGGGGCGTTCGTCGGGCGACGGCCGGGTGTGCAAGCGTCCGGGGCTCGCGCCCGTGCCGGATCAGTCGATCTCGGGCAGGTCGGGGTCGTCGTAGTCGGCGTCGCCGTCGTCGGCCCTGCGCAGCTTGATGTCCTCGGCCCATGCCCGCGAGCAGGCACGGACGTCGGCGATGTGCCGTTCGTCCAGGCCGTGGGCCTCGAAGCGTTCGTCGCTCATGAGCTCGACGAACTCCAGCCGCATGAGCAGCTCCCGAGGGGAGAAGTCGTCGAGGTGGGCGGCGGCCAGGCGTTCGAGGTCGCGGAAGGAGAACTCCTGTGCCGCCGCCGCCGCGTCGGCGACGTCGGCCGGGAGCCCTCTCTCGTGCAGGTCGCGCACCCGCAGCCCGATCACGTCCGCCGCGCCCGCCACCGGCAGGCCGTCGCACACGACCGGGGGCTCGCGCAGCGCCTCGCGGGTGAGGACGATCTCGCCGTTCCGGCCGGTGGAGGCGTCCTCGACGGTCAGGCGGGCCGCCCACGGGGTGCTCTCGGCGACCTCCGCGAGCAGGCCGCCGGCGCGCAGCGCGGCCACGACGTCGTCGGCGACGGCCGGGAGCGGATGTCCGGCGGCGGTCACCAGCTCGATCCGCTCGACCAGGCGGTCGGTGAAGCCGAGGGCGCGCAGGGCGTGGCCGCCCGCGAGCAGCAGCCCGTGCCGCTCGCCGGCCGGCGACAGGGCCCGCAGCAGGCGCTCGGGGAACGGCGGTAAACGCATCAGAGCGGAGTCCGGGGCGCACGCGGTGTCATGGATCAAGTATGCCGACGGCCGCGCCGGGTGGAGGGCAGGTCGTGCCGCCCCGACAGGAACTCCTGGAACGCGATCTTGGCCCTGATGACCGGCCGCCGCCAGCGTTCCTCACGGTGGACGGCGGTGGCGAGCTTGCGGGGCGAGCGTCCGCCGCGGAAGAACCAGCGGGCCCACGGGGAGCCGGGTCGCGCCAGGCGGACGGCGCCCACCAGGAGCAGCAAGGGCAGGAACAGCCCCGCCATCCCGGTCCAGATCTTGCCCTTGAGCAGCGTGATCACCGCCAGCGCGAGGTTGCCCACGATCAGCACCGCCGGGTTGACGGGCGTGCCGTAGTCCCAGGTCAGGGGGCGCAGGCCGATGAGGAGCAGGCCGGTCACGGCGACGGCGATGAAGACGGCGTCCACCGAGGTGCGCCCTTCCTCCTCCCAGTAGACGTCGTGCAGGTGCAGGATCAGCGCGAACTCGTCGAGCACCAGGGCCGAGCCGACGCCGAACACGCAGGCGGCGACCACCTGCCCGGCCTGCGAGGCGCCGTTGACGATGAGCCCCGCCACGCCCCCGACGAGCATGAGCACGACGCCGAACACGACGTGGTGGATGTGCATCTCGCCCACGTTGACGTTGCGGAACCAGCCGAGCTTGGCCCTGATCAGGCGGACGTTGATGCGGGTGGCGATGAAGGCCACGATGAGCATGACGAAGTAGCAGAACAGCGGCAGCCGTCCCGTGGCGACGATGTTGCTCTGGAACCAGTTCCCCATGACCTTCGAAGTCGATGGTACGAGCCGGAAGAGCGTTGTATGTCCCCCGTGTGGGCCTTCATGACGCGGCTCTCGCCTGGAGGGCCCGTTCGTAGCCGTCGATGACGAGCTGCCGCCTGAGGTTGTCGCGTACCTGCTCGAAGGGGGGCGCGCCGGGGCCGGCCGTGCGGGCGTACTGGGCGCGCAGCCGGCGTTCGGACAGGTCCAGGGCGGCCGCGTGCAGTTTGGCGAGCGCCGCGTCCAGCTCGGCGGCCCGTACCCGGGCGTAGGTGTACTGGTCGTAGGACGGGACGCCGGGGATCGGGCGGCCGGAGCGCGCGGTGCCCGACGTACGCCGCCACGGGTCGGACCGCGGCACCGGCGGCGGGGTGTTGAGCACGGCCGCGAACTCCTCGCGCGCCCACTCCAGCTTCCC
>NZ_JBFAOV010000044.1:23816-68845 GCF_040675375.1 Nonomuraea sp. NPDC049607 | reverse complement strand
CGGGCGATGACCATGGTGGCGCCGGTGATGAGGGGCCAGAACAGTTCCCAGACGGAGACGTCGAAGGTGGTGGGCGTCTTGTGCAGGACGCGGTCGTGGGGGGTGAGCCGGAAGGTGTCCTGCATCCAGCGCAGCCGGTTGACGATCGCGCGGTGGGAGACGCCGACGCCCTTGGGTCGTCCGGTGGAGCCCGAGGTGAAGATGACGTAGGCCAGGTTGTCCTCGCGCACCCGTACGACGGGCGCCGGGCCCGTACGCACGTCCGCCGCCGTCAGCACCAGGTCGGCGCCCGCGTCGGCCAGCATGCCGCGGGTCCGCTCCGCCGGATGGCCCGGGTCGAGCGGCAGGTAGGCGCCACCGGCCGCCAGCACGCCGAGGAGCACGACGGGAAGGTCGAGCCCGCGTTCCATGCGGACGCCGACCGGCTGGTCCACCCGGGGACCCAGCGCGGCCGCCACTCCGCGGGCCCGCTCGGCCAGCTCGCGGTAGGTCAGCCGGTCGCCCTCGAAGACCAGCGCCGTCGCGTCCGGGGTGCGCTCGGCCTGCTCGAAGACCAGCTCGTGCAGAAGCCCGCCGGGATGCTCGCGGGCAGTGGCGTTCCACCGCGAGAGCTGCTCCCGCTCTTCGGCCGGCAGGATGTCCAGGCGTCCCACCGGCACGTCGGGCGCCGCCACCACCGCACGCAGGAGGGCGGCGAACCGCCGGGCCAGCCGCTCGATCGTCTCCGGCCGGAACAGCTCGGCGTTGTAGACGAACCGTCCCTCCACCCGCTCGCCGCGCTCGGCGGCGTAGAGCTCCAGGTCGAAGCGGGTGGTCGTGCTGTCCGGCTCGAAGCCCTCGCCGCCGTCGCGGTAGCTCTGCAGCGCGAACAGCACCTGCACCAGCGGCGGGCGGCTGACGTCGCGTTCGGGGTCCAGCTCGGCGACCAGCTTCTCGAAGGGCAGCTCCTGGTGGCCGTAGACGTCGATCGCGCCGTCCCGCGTACGGCGCAGCAGCTCGGCGAACCCGGGATCGCCCGTCAGCCGCGCCCGCAGCGGGAGCAGGTTGACGAACAGCCCGACCATCTCCTCGAACTCCGGCCTGGTCCGCCCGGCCACCGGCGACCCCACCGCGAAGCCGGTCATGCCGGACCAGCGGGCCAGCAGCACCTGGAAGGCGGCGAGCAGCCCCATGTAGAGCGTCGCGCCCTCGGCCCGGCACAGCTCGCCGAACTCCGCGACGTCCAGCTCCAGGTCGTGCCAGCCGCCCCGGAAGCCCTGCCGGGGCGGACGCGGCCGGTCCAGGGGCAGTTCGAGCACCTGCAACCCGTCCAGCTCGGCGCGCCAGAACGCCAGGTCGCCGGCCAGCCGGTCGCCGCTCAGCCGCTCCCGCTGCCACAGCGCGTAGTCGCCGAAACCGAGCGGCGGTCCGCTCTGCGGCGGCGTCAGGAGTTCGCGCAGGACGAGGTCGGCCGACCAGCCGTCGGCGACGATGTGATGGACGGCGATCAGCAGCGCGTGGTCGTCGGGCGCCAGCCGTACCAGGGTGGCGCGCAGCAGCGGACCGTCCGCCAGGTCGAAGGGCTGCGCGGCGTCGGCGCTGAGCACCTGCCTGGCCGCCGCCTCCGTCGTCACCTCCACGACGCGCAGCGGGACGCGTACCCGGTCCGCCACCCGCACCTCCGGCCGCCCGTCGGGACCGGCCGGGAAGGTCATGCGCAGGCTCTCGTGCCGGGCCACCACGGCGTCGAGCGAGCGCCGCAGCCGTTCGGCGTCGAGCGGGCCCCGGAGCCTGGCCGACGCGGGCAGCACGTAGGCGCTCGTCCCCGGGGCGAACTGCTCCATGAACCACAGCCGCTCCTGCGCGAACGACAGCGGCGGATCGCTGCCCTCGGCCCGTCGCGGGATCTGCTCCGTGGCGCCCAGGCCCGCGATCGCCTTGCGGAAGCGGGCCTGCACGCGGGCCTGCCGCTCATCCACGTTCGTCGGCCTCCTCGGCCAGGTGCTCCAGGGCCGCGGCCAGCAGGCGCGGCGTCGGACGGGTGAAGGCCAGCTTGAGCGGTACCTCCAGCTCGGTGGCCGCGGCGAGGCGGGCCGTGGTCCTGGTGGCCAGCAGCGAGTGGCCGCCGAGCTGGAAGAAGTCGTCCAGCGCGCCCACCCGCTCCAGCCCCAGGACCTCGGCCCAGACCATGCAGACGAGCTCCTCGGCCGCACTGGCCGGCGGCTCGTACGCCGCGCCCCGCGGCCGGCCCGGGTCGGGCAGGGCGTCCCGGTCGACCTTGCCGCCGGGCGTCAGCGGGATGCGGTCGAGCGGGACGATCGCGCTGGGCATCATGTGCGGGGGAAGCTCGGCGGCCAGATGATCGCGTAAGGCGTCCCCGGCGTCGTGGACGGCGTAGGCGACCAGCCGGTCGTCGCGGACCACCACGGTCGCCTGCCGCACGGACGGATGGGCGAGCAGCACGGACTCCACCTCGCCCGGCTCCACGCGGTATCCGCGCACCTTCACCTGCCGGTCCAGGCGGCCGAGGATCTCCAGCCTGCCGTCCAGGCGGAAGCGGGCCCGGTCGCCGCTGCGGTAGAGGCGTGAGCCGTCAGGGCCGGGCACGAAGCGTTCGGCCGTGAGGGCCGGCGCGCCCCGGTAGCCGCGGGCCAGGCCGACGCCGCCGATGTGGAGCTCGCCCGCGACACCGGGCGGGACGGGCAGCCCGTCGGGCGCGAGCACCTGGAGCGTGGTGCCGGGCAGGGCGACGCCCACGGTCGGGCGGCGCAGCGCCTCGGCGGGGTCCATGTCGGCGGTGGCGGCGATGATCGTGGCCTCGGTGGGGCCGTAGCTGTTGACCAGGCGGACGCCCGGGGGGCCCGACTCGTACCAGGTGGCCAGGACCGGGCCGGGCAGCGGGTCGGCGCCCAGGATGAGCAGCCGGAGACCGGCCGGCCATTCGACGCCCATGGCCACCAGTTCCTGCCAGTACGACGTCGGCAGGTCCAGCACGGTGAGCGCGGAGCCCTCCGGGGTCTTCAGGAAGTCGGGCAGCGGCTCGTCCGGGCACAGGACCAGCTCGGCGCCGGCGGTCAGCGCCGGGTAGACCTCCTCGGCGTGCGTGTCGAAGCTCGGCGAGGCGAACTGCAGGACACGGTCCCCCGGGCCGAGCTCGTAGTGGTCCCGCATCCAGCTCACCCGCGACGCGAGCGCCTCGCGCGGCACCTCCACGCCCTTGGGACGCCCGGTCGAGCCCGAGGTGTAGATCACGTAGGCCAGCGAGCCCGGCACCGCGACGTCGAGCGCGGGTGCCTGCCCCGGCTCGCGGAGATCGTCCTCGTCCAGCACCAGGGCCGCGCCCGCGTCCGCCGCCATCCGGCGCAGCCGCTCCGGTGGGTAGGCCGGGTCGAGCGGCAGGTAGGCGCCGCCCGCCCGGCCGACGGCGAGCATCCCGGCGATCAGCTCCACCGAGCGCGCGGCCCGCAGGCCCACGACCGTGTCCGGGCCGACCCCGGCCGCGGACAGGCGTCCGGCCAGCGCGGCGACCAGGGCGTCCAGTTCGGCGTAGGTGACCCGGCGGGCGCCGTGGCTCACCGCCGGCGCGCCGGGCGCCAGCCGTACGCGCTCCTGGAAGAGGTCGAGCACGTCGCGCGCGGGCGGCTGCGCGGTGTCGAGGACGGGCTGCCGGTCCTCGGGCAGCAGCATGGCCGCGCGCAGCGCGGACAGCGGCGCGTCCGGGTCGCCCGCGACCGTCTCCAGCACCCGCTCCCACCGCCGCAGCAACCGCGTCGCGGTCTCCTCCTCGAACAGGTCGCGGGCGTAGGACAACATCGCCCAGAGGGAGCCGTCGAACTGGGTGACGTCCAGCATCAGGTCGAACTTCGCCTGCGTCGCCCCGGGGTCGAACATCTCCGCCTCGATGCCGGGCAGCGGCAGGGCGGCGGCCTCCTTGTCCTGGATCACGAACATCGCCTGGAACAGCGGCGTCGTGCTCAGGTCGCGGCGGATGCCGAGGTCGTTGAGCAGGCGTTCGAAGGGGATGTCCTGGTGCGCGAACGCGTCCAGGACCGTCGCCCTGGTCCGCGCGAGCAGCGTGCGGAAGGACGGGTCGCCGGACAGGTCGCCGCGCAGCACGAGCGTCTCGGGGAAGAAGCCGACGACGTCCTGGAGCTCCGGACGGTCGCGCCCGGCGATGACCGAGCCAACCGTGAGGTCGTCGGTGCCGCAGTGCGCGCCCAGCAGGAGCTGGTAGGCGGCCAGCAGGACCATGAAGAGCGTGCCGCGCTCGTCCCTGGCCAGCTGCTCCAGGCGGGCCGTCAGCTCGGGGCCGATGCGGCGCGCGCAGTAGTCGCCGCTGGGCACCCGGACGGCCGGCCGCGGCCGATCCGTGGGCAGGTCGAGCGGCTGCACGCCGTCGAGCCGGGTGCGCCAGTAGTCCAGGGACTCCTGCGACGGCTCGCGGCCACGCTGCCAGGCCGCGAAGTCGCGGTAGTCGACCGCGGGGGCGCCCAGCCCGGCCGCGTTCCCGGTGTAGCAGGCGACCAGCTCGGAGAAGACGAGCTTGAGCGACCAGCCGTCGGCCACCAGGTGATGCAGGACCAGGCAGAGCACGTGATCGGTCGGCGACAGCGTGATCAGGTGCACCCGCACCAGCGGGCCCGTGGCCAGGTCGAACGGCGTGTTGGTCAGCTCGGCCACGATCGCCGTGGCGCGCGCCTCCCGTTCGGCCGCGGGCAGGTCCGCGAGGTCCACCAGCACCGGATCGAGCTTCAGCGCCGGCTCGACGACCTGGACCGGGCTGCCTTCCACGGCGGGGAAGCGGGCCCGCAGCATCGGGTGCCGGGCCGCGACGGCGTTCAGCGCCCCGGCCAGGTCCGGGACGGACAACGCGCCGCGCAGCCGCTGCACCATGTACATGTTGTAGGAGGCGTCGGCGGGGTCGAGCCGCTGCAGGAACCACAGCCGCTCCTGCCCGTAGGAGAGCGGCGCCGGCGCGTCCGGGTCGCTGCGCGCGGGGATGCCGGCGGGCCGGGCCTTCGGCTGCCGCTGGAGCCTGCGCTCCAGTGCCGCACGCTGTTCCGGGCTGAGGCGGGCCAGCCGCCCTCTCACCTCGCTCATCCGTCCGCGTCCTCCGCCAGGAGATCGTCCAGCTCGACGTCGCCGAGCTGGAGCTCCAGTACGGCCAGCGCGTGCTCGGCCACGGTGGTGACCTCGAAGCAGACCCGCAGGTCCATCTCGATCCCGTACGCCTCCCGGTACCGGGTGATCAGCAGGACGGCCAGCAGCGAGTGCCCGCCGAGGGCGAAGAAGTCGTCCTCGACGCCCACCCGGTCACGGCCCAGCAGTTCGCCCCAGAGCGCGCACAGCTCCTCCTCCAGCGGCGTCTCCGGCGCGACGTAGGTGGTGCCGAGGTCGCTGCGGCCGGGCCCGGTGGGCGGCGGCAGCGCGGCGCGGTCGAGCTTCCCGCTCGGCCCCGAGGGGAACTCGGTGACCTGCACGAACGCCTGCGGCACCAGCGCCGCCGGCAACGTGCGCGCCGGTCCGGTGCGCATCTCGTGCGACAGCCGGCTCGGCTCGCCCGTCCAGTCCACGTAGGCCACCAGCCCGCGGCCGCCCGGCGCGTCGTCACGCAGCGCGACCACGACCCGGCGCACCCGGGGGTCGGCGGCCAGCGCCGTCTCGACCTCGCCCAGCTCGACCCGCCAGCCGTGCACCTTCACCTGGTCGTCGATGCGGCCGAGGAACTCCAGCTCTCCGTCGGCGCGCAGCCTGGCCAGGTCGCCGGTGGCGTACAGGCGCGCGCCCGGCGCGCCGTACGGGTCGGGGACGAAGCGCTCGGCCGTCAGCCCCGGCCGTCCCGCGTAGCCGCGGGCCACCTGGACGCCGCCGATGTGCAGCTGACCGGGCACCCCGACGGGCATCGGCTCAAGCTGCTCGTCGAGGACGTGCAGGCGGCAGCCGGGCATCGGACGGCCGATGGGGATCACCGTCTCGCCCGGCCGGCAGGCGTGCCAGGAGACGTCCACGGCCGCCTCGGTGGGGCCGTAGAGGTTGTGCAGCTCCACGCCGGGCAGCCGCTCGAAGAAGCGGGCCGCCATCCTGGGGGGCAGCTCCTCGCCGCTGCACACCACGCGACGCAGTGATGTGCACGACTCGATGTTCGCCTCCTCCAGGAAGAGGGCGAGCATCGACGGCACGAAGTGCATCGTGGTCACCGCGTGCCGCTTGATCAGGTCACGCTGGTGAGCGGGGTCGCGGTGGCCGCCCGGCCGTACCGGGACGAGGCAGGCGCCCTGCAGCAGCGGCCAGAAGAACTCCCACACCGACACGTCGAAGCTGGTCGGCGTCTTCTGCATCACCACGTCGCCGGCCGTCAGGCCGAACGCGTCCTGCATCCAGGCGAGCCGGTTGACGATGCCGCGGTGGGTGTTGACCACGGCCTTCGGCCGGCCGGTCGAGCCCGAGGTGTAGATGAGGTAGGCGGCGTCGTCCGGTCCGGTCACCGGGTCGAGATCGCCGGAGTCGAGGTCGTGGTCGTCCTCCAGCAGCACCGTCTCGATCGTCCCGGGGGACGGCACGTGGCGCTGGGTGAGCAGCACCCGCGCGCCGCAGTCGGCGAGCATGAACTCCAGCCGGTCCCGCGGGTACTCCGGATCCAGCGGCACGTACGCCCCGCCCGCCTTGAGGACGGCGAGCAGCGCGACGACCAGCTCGGGCGATCGTTCCGCGCAGACCGCGACGGGCTCGCCGCGTCCCACGCCGAGGTGCCGCAACCGCCGGGCGAGCCGGTTGGCACGGCCGTTGAGCTCGGCGTAGGTGAGCGTGACGTCGCCGAAGAGCACCGCGGGGGCCTCAGGGGTCGCCGCGGCCCGCTCCTCGACCAGCGCGTGCAGGGTTCCGGGAGCGGCCTGGGGCGCGCCGGTCCCGAGGGCCAGCACGCGTCCGCGCTCGTCCGCCGTGAGCACGGGGAGCCGGTCGACCGGCCGGTCGGGGTCGGCGATGGCCGACTCGACCAGCGTCCGCAGGTTCGCCTCGAAGCGTTCGATCGTCTCCGGATCGAACAGGTCGGTGGCGTACTCCAGCCGGGTGTGCAGCAGCCCGTCGCGCATGTTGACGTCGAGCTGGAGGTCCACCTTCGCGGTGCCGTTGGCGATCTGCCCTTCGTTGGTGCGGATGGCCAGGTTGAACATCACCTGGTAGATGGGCGGCACGCTCAGGTCCCGGGCCGGTTGCAGGTCCTCCACGAGCCGCTCGAACGGCAGCTCCTGATGGTCCAGCGCCTCGGCGACCGTCGCCCGCACGCGGCCGGCGGCCTCGCGGAAGCTGGGCGCGCCCGACAGGTCCACGCGCAGCGGCACCGCGTTGACGAACATGCCGATGACCGGCTCGGTCTCGGGCAGCAGCCGGCCGGCGACCGGCGTGCCCACCACGATGTCGTCGATGCCGGACCAGCGCGACAGCACGGCGGCGTACGCGGTGAGCATCACCGTGAACAGCGTGGCGTTGAGGTCCTTGGCCAGCCGCTCGACGCTCGCCGACAACTCGGGGGAGTAGGCGCCGAGCCGGATCCCGCCCCGGTAGGTACGGCGGGCCGGTCGCGGCCGGTCACCCGGCAGGGCGAGGTCGGCGGGCACCCCGGCCAGCCGCTCGCGCCAGTGCACGAGCTCGGTCTCCAGGAACTCGCCGGACAACCGGCCGCGCTGCCACACGGCGAAGTCGGCGAACTGGATCGGCAGGTCGGGCAGCTTCGGCGGCCGGTCCTCGCCGAGCGCGTCGTAGCACTCCTCCACCTCGTCCATGAAGACCATGGACGAGACGCCGTCGAAGATCGTGTGGTCGAAGACGACGGCCAGCCGCAGATCGTCCTCGGCCAGCTTGACGTGCCGGCCCCGGTACAGCGGCGCCCGTTCCATGTCGAACGGCAGCACCGCGTCCGCCCTGGCCAGGCGGGCCAGCTCCGCCTCGGCGGCGGCTCGCGGGAGGTGGGACAGGTCCGTCTCCGTCAGCGCCGTGGGCGGCGCACCGGGGCTGATGATCTGCACCACCTGCCCGTCCCGGAACTCGAACGTGGTGCGCAGCGCCTCATGGCGCCGCACGACCAGATCGATCGCCCGCTCCAGCCGGCGGGGGTCCACCGGCTGCCTGGCCGCCATCGGCATGATCATGCCGATGTTGTAGACGGCCAGATCGGGCTCGAAGCGCGAAAGGAACCACATCCGCTCCTGGCCGGAGGATGCGGGGAAGGCATCACTCACTGTCCATGGCCTCTCGCAGGCTCTTCGGCCGCATGTCGGTCCACACCTGCTCGATGTGGTCCAGACAGGCGTCCTTGGTGCCGGAGAAGCCGGCGTCGTGCCAGCCGGAGGGATTGTCCCGGTCGGCGGGCCAGATGGAGTACTGCTCCTCGTCGTTGAGTACGACCTTGGTGTCTGCGCTCATGCGGAACTCCGGGGGAGACGGGGGATGGTCTGGGTGGCGGGCCCGGCGGCGGCGGGCTCGGGGGTGGCGGCGGTGGCGGCGTCCAGCAGGGCTGCGACCCCGGCCACGGTCGGCTCCTCGAAGAGGTTGCGCATCGGCAGCCGCACCCCCAGCTCCTTGCGGATGAGGGCGATGAGCTGGACCGCGATGAGCGAGTTGCCGCCCAGCTCGAAGAAGTCGTCGTCGACGCCGATGTGGTCGCCGCCGAGCACCTCGCCCCACAGGCGGGCGATCGTGGCCTCGGCGTCGTTGCGCGGGGCGACGTAGCCCTCGGCGGGCGCCTTGTCCTGCCGGTCGGCGACCGCCGCCGGGTCGAGCTCGGTCTCGACGGTCTCCTGGGTCAGCGAGCCGACCCCGGCGACGAGCTCGGCCACCGTGCTGGCCGCCACCACGACCTGGGAGCCGAGCGGCGCGGCGAGCAGCCTGCGCAGGGAGAGGGCCCCGTCGGCCGGCCTGATGCCGACCTCGTCGTCGGCCGCGGCCGCCGCCGGGGCGGCGCGCTGGGAGTCGGCGCTGGTGACGACCCCGGACACCACGGCCTCGGTGTCGATCCTGCGCAGGACGTAGTCGGAGATCTGCACCAGCACCGTGCCGTCGGGCGCGATCAGCGTGACGTCCACGACCAGCACCTCGTCGGTGTCGGTGCTGGTGATGCGCAGATGGCTCCAGAACGCCTCGGGCAGGCTCCCGAACACGGTGATGCGGCCGTAGCCGAGCGGCAGGTAGTGGCCCTCGACCGCGACCCAGCTGAAGGTGGTGGCGGCGTCGAGCAGCGCCGGGTGCAGCCCCCAGCGGTCGAGGTCGACCATCAGCACGTCGTTGGCCTCGAACAGGCCGAGCGCCTCCTGCTGACCGACATGCGTGGCGGTCAGCGTCCGGTGCCAGTGCCCGCCCAGCGTGAGCAGGCCCGACAGCGGGACGCCGCCCTGCTCGTCCGCCGAGGACACGCAGCGGTCCATGATCGCGCGCAGGTCCACGCGGTCGGCGGGCGGCGGGCTCACCTTGGCCGCCGTGCCTCTGGCATGGGTGCGGTGCGATCCGCCGATGATGCTCTGCACCTGGAACTCGGCGCCGTCCGCCTCCGGGGTGAAGATCACCCGTACTTCGGCGGTCGCGCCGTCGGCGACCGACAACGGTTCGACGAACACCACGTCCCGCAGCTCGACGAGCCCGCTGCCGGGCAGCACCGCCTCGGTGGCCGTCCTGGCCAGCTCGACGTGGCCGGTGCCGGGCAGCACGGGCACGTCGGCGATGCGGTGCTCGTCCAGCACCCAGTGCGTGCCGGGCGAGAGCGTGCCGCTGCACCAGTCGAGGCCGTTGACCGCGTCCGCGGCGTGCCGCGCGTCGAGGACCGGGTGGTCCATCGCCTTGATCCGGTCGCCGCGCTGCAACGCGACGAATCCGGCGGGCGCCGCGGTCTCCGCCGCCATGCCGACTTCCAGCCACCTGCCCCAGTTCACGCTGACGATCTGGGCGGCGTTCCAGCCTCGTCCGGCGCGGGCGTGCGCGTCGAGGAAGTTGTTGGCCGCGCAGTAGTCGATCTGCCCGAACCCGCCGGCCACCGCGGTGATCGACGAGCAGAGCACCACGGCCTCCAGCTCCAGGTCGCCGAACGCCTCCTGGAGCGCCAGCGTGCCGAGCACCTTGGGACGGAGCACGGCCTCGGCCGCCTCCCTCTCCTTGACCTGGGCCATGCCGCCGCCGGGCAGGCCGGCCGCGTGCACCAGCACGTCCACCCGGCCGAAGGCGGCGAGCGTCTCGTCCCTGACCCGGCGCATGTCCGCCGGATCGGTCACGTCGGCGGCCAGGGTCAGCACCCGTGCCCCGGCGGCCTCCATCCGGCGGATCGCCTCGGCGGCGCGCGCCTCGCGGGCCGACCGCGGCGGGCCGGCGGGCAGCCCGGTCCTGGACAGCAGGACGAGGTTGACGCGGGCCCGCGCCGCCAGGTCCTCGGCCAGCGAGACGCCGATGCCGCCCAGACCGCCGGTGATCACGTACACCTGGCCGTCGCGCGGCTCGCCCGGCTCGCTCGCCACCTCCACCTGCTCGTACCCGAGCAGCCACCGCTTCCCGCCGCGCAGGGCGACCGGGGCCAGCAGCCCGGCCTCGCCGGGCTCCGCCGCGCGGCCCAGCTCGGTCGCGGCGCCACGCACGGCGTCCCCGTCGGCCGCGTCGATGTGGCGGACGCGCAGCCACGGCGTCTCCAGCGGGACGACCCGGGCGAAGGCGGCCAGCGTCGCGTGCTCCGGCCTGGTCAGGTCGCCGCCGACGACGTCCATCGTGCCCGCGGTCACCAGGTCGAGCTGCACCCCGCCCGGAGGCTGGGCCGCCGACAGCGCCTGCACGAGCCCCAGGACGCCGAAGAAGCCGCGGTCCTGTGCCGCCCAGGTCTCGTCGCCGCCCGTGAGGGCCCAGGCGTGCACGATCCGCTCGGGGATGTCGCCGATCGCTTCGAGCAGCGCGTCGTAGTCCTCCCGGACGGCCGGCCGCACCGTGAAACCTCCGTCGGAGGCGCCGAACGCGCTGCCCGGCCGCACCTCCAGCACCTCGGCCCCCGAGGCACGCAGCGCGTCGGCCAGCGCGGCAGAGTCCTCGTCCACGAAGGCCAGGCAGCGGGTGATCGGCGACGCCGCCGCCGGACGCACGGGCGCCTGGTGCCAGACGGGGACGCCGTACCACCGCTCGGGCGGCAGCGGGCCGTCGGCCTGCCGCGGGGCGGCCACGCCACCGGTGAAGGCACCCTGCGGATCGGGGTCGATCCAGGCGCGCTGCCGCTCCCACGGGTAACCCGGCAGCGAGACGCGGAAGCCGGGGGAGCCGAAGTCGTTCAGCTCGCTGCCGTGGACCCAGAGCGCGCCCACGGCCTGCGAGAAGACCGCGACGTCACCGGCCCGGTCGCGCGGGCCGGGCAGCGACGGCAGCGGGGCGATCGCACCGGTGGCCAGCTGGGTGCTCGCCAGGCCGGACAACTGCCGTCCCGGCCCGCACTCGATCATGATCCATTCGCCGTCGGCCAGGAGCGTCGAGACGCAGTCGCCGAAACGGACGGGCTCGCGCACGTGCCTGGCCCAGTAGGACGGGTCGGTGGCCTCGGCGGCGGTGATCCAGGTGCCGGTCACGTTGGACAGGAACGGCAGGCTCGGCGCGGCCGGCCCGGCTGCCGCGACCAGTTCGCGGAACTCGCGCAGCATCGGCTCCATCATCGCCGAGTGGAAGGCGTGCGAGGTGCGCAGCGGCGTGCAGCCGATGCCCTCCTCCTCCAGCATCTCGGCCAGTTCCCTGATCGACTCCGACGGGCCGGACACGACGCAGGTGCCGGGGCCGTTGACGGTGGCCACGGAGACGTCGTCGGGCAGCATCGGCGCGATCTCGTCGGGCATGAGCTGCACGGCCAGCATGGAGCCGGGCGGCAGGGCCTGGATCAGCCGGCCGCGCGCCGCGACCAGCCGCAACGCGTCGGGCAGCGTGAAGACGCCGGCGATGGTGGCCGCCGCGTACTCGCCGATGCTGTGGCCGATCATCGCGGCGGGCTCGACGCCCAGCGACAGCCAGAGCCTGGCCAGCGCGTACTCGACGGTGAACAGGGCGGGCTGGGTGAGCGAGGTCTGCCGCAGCGCCTCGTCGGCCTCCTCGCCGGTGGCGAAGATCTGCTCGCGCACGTCCAGGACGGCCGCGCACTCGTCGACCGCCTCGCGGAAGATCGGCTCGTTCCGGTACAGCTCGGCGGCCATGCCGCCGTACTGGGAGCCCTGACCGGAGAAGAGGAAGGCCACCTGCGCGGGGCGCTTCGGCTTGGCGCCGGTGACGATCCGCTTGGG
This sequence comes from Nonomuraea sp. NPDC049607, assembly GCF_040675375.1. Lineage (NCBI taxonomy): Bacteria > Bacillati > Actinomycetota > Actinomycetes > Streptosporangiales > Streptosporangiaceae > Nonomuraea > Nonomuraea sp. NPDC049607. The sequence goes on along the minus strand of NZ_JBFAOV010000044.1, from coordinate 56,588 downwards.
GTCGGACAGCGCGGCCACCGCGTCGCCCGGTGAGGTGGCGACGACCGTGGCCCGGTGCTTGAGCTCCCGGCGGCCCACGCGCAGGGTGAAGGCCGCGTCGGCCAGGTCCGTCTCGGGGTGCGCGGCCAGGTGCGCGGCCAGCCGTTCCCGCGCGGCGGCCAGCGCCGACTCCGTCCTGGCCGAGAGCTTCAGCAGGTGGGCGGGCCGCTCGCGGGGCAGCGGCGGACGCGGCGGCGCCTCCTCCAGCACGGCGTGCGCGTTCGTGCCGCCGATGCCGAACGAGCTGACCCCCGCGCGCCGCGGGAAGTCCTCGCGCTCCCACTTCGTCGGCGAGGAGACGACGTAGAACGGGCTCGCCGGGAAGTCGATCTTCGGGTTGGGGCTCTTGAAGTGCAACGTCGGTGGGATCAGCTTGTTCTCCAGCGACAGCACCGCCTTGATCAGGCTGGGCACGCCGGCCGACTGGCCGAGGTGGCCGATGTTGCTCTTGACCGAGCCGATGCCGCACCACTGGGTGTCGCTCGTGTGCTGGGCGAACACGCTGGACAGCGCGGCCACCTCGATCGGGTCGCCGAGCGCCGTGCCGGTGCCGTGCGCCTCGACGTAGGTCACCGTCCGCGGGTCCACGCCGCCGACGCCCAGCGCCTGCGCGATGACCGCGGCCTGGCCGTCCAGGCTGGGCGCGGAGAAGCCGACCTTGCCCGCGCCGTCGTTGTTGATCGCGTTGCCCAGGACCACCGCGCGGATGTTGTCGCGGTCCTCGATCGCCTCGGACAGCCGCTTCAGCACGAGGACGCCGCCGCCGCTGCCCCAGGTCGTGCCGCCGGCGTCGGCGTCGAAGGAGCGGGTGTGCCCGTCGGGGGAGACGATGCCGTCCTGGTCGTAGATGTACCCCTCGCCCTGCGGGAGGTCCAGCATGGCCGCGCCGGCCAGCGCCATGTCACATTCGCCGTTGCGCAGCGCCTCGCACGCGATGTGGAAGGCCACCAGCGCGGTCGAGCACGCCGTGTGCACGGTGTAGCTGGGGCCGCGCAGGTCGAGCTTGTAGGAGGTGAGCGTCGCGCAGTAGTCGACGTGGTTGCCCACCATGACCGCCAGCCAGCCGGCGTTCTTGTGGGCCTGGGAGTTGCTGCGGATGTTCCGCCACTGGTACGTGTCCGTCCCGGTGCCGGCGTAGACCCCGATCTCGCCCGGGTAGCGGAACGGGTCGTAGCCCGCGTCCTCCAACGCCGTGTGCGACAGCTCCAGGAACAGCCGATGTTGCGGATCGCGGACCTCGGCCTCCCTGATCGACATGCCGAAGAACGCCGCGTCGAAACCCTCGTAGTCGTCCAGCGCCATGGCGGCCGGCACGAAGTTCGGGTCGGCCAGCAGGCTCTCCGCCGTGCCCAGCGCCCGTTGCTCCTCCAGGGTGTACGTGGTCAGCGACTCGACGCCGTCGGCGAGGTTGCGCCAGAACTGCTGCGCGTCACCCGCTCCCGGAACCCGGCACGACAGGCCGATGATCGCGATCGGCTCGGCCGTGGGCTCGTCCGTCATGGGGCAATCCCCTTCTCGTTACGGTTCCTCAACCTGTCTCGTCGTGAAGCCAGGCGGCGTGCCGCCCGGTCCAGTCCCGGACTGCCGCCCGCGCCGTCGAGGTGGGCGGCGAGCGTCCGGATGGTGGGATGCCTGAACAGCTCCGTGATCGGGATCTCGCGGCCGGTCGCCGCCTTCAGCCGTGCCTGCACGGCCGCCACGGCCAGCGAATGGCCGCCGATCTCGAAGAAGTTGTCGTCGGGGCCCAGCCGTGGCACGCCCAGCACGGCGCGCCACACCTGGGCGACCGTCTTCTGCGTGGGGCCGTCGAGGCCGCCGACGGCCTTCGGCTGCTCCACCGGCCGCCCGCGCAGCGCGGCGCGGTCCACCTTGCCGTTGGGCGTCAGCGGCAGCGCGGGCAGCGTCACCACCTCGGTGGGGACGGCGTGCTCGGGCAGCGCGCGGCGCAGGTCCTCCAAGATCCGGTGCGCCGCCGTCCCAGGCCCGGCGGGCACCACGTAGCCGACGAGGGTGCCGCCCTCGACCCTGGCCGCGGCGGCGCGCACGTCCCGGCAGGCGGCCAGCGCGGCCTCCACCTCGCCCAGCTCGACCCGGAATCCGCGCACCTTCACCTGGTCGTCGCCGCGCCCCGCCGGGGTGACCGTGCCGTCGGGGTTGCGCCGGCCGAGGTCCCCGGTGTGGAAGCGGTCACCGGCGAAGCGCCGGCCGGTCAGCGCCGGGTCCAGGTAGCCGGAGGCCAGGTGGCGGCTGCGGACGACCACCTCGCCGAGCTCGCCGACCCCGGCCCGCCCGCCGTCCGGTGCCAGCACGATGATCTCGCTGCCCTCGACGGGCCGCCCGATCGGCACGATCTCCGGGTACGGCTCGGTCAGCTCGTGCCAGGCGTGCGCCTGTGGCGTCTCGGTCGTGCCGTAGAAGGCGACGAGCCGGGCGCCGGGCACGAGCGCGCGCAGCCGGGCCGCCTGGGCGCCGGTGAACAGGTCGCCGCCCACGCCGGCCAGCCGCACGTCGGGCAGCGTGGCGCCGGTGTCCGCGAGCATCGTCGCGAGCTGCGGCGTCAGATGGAGGACGGTGATGGCGTGCTCGCGCAGCCAGGTGACGAGCTTGCCCGGGTCGCGCACCAGCTCCTGCTCGGGCACGAACAACTCGGCGCCCGCCGCGGCCGGGACGAACATGTCGCGCAGCGCCGGATCGTGGGCCGGCCCGGACAGCAGCGCGAACCGGTCGTGCGGCTCGACGGCGAAGGTGCGGACGTACCAGGAGACGAAGTGGGCCAGCGGCCTGTCGGCGGTGACGACCGCCTTGGGATCGCCCGTGGTGCCCGAGGTCATCGACAGATAGCCGGTCCCCGGCACCTCGACGCCGCCCTCGCGCAGCTCGACCTCGCCGTCCCGGAGCACCGCCCGGGCTCCCGCGGCGGCGATCTGCCTCTCCTGCACGGCAGGCGGATACGTCGAGTCGATCACCGCCCACCGCGCGCCCGCCGCCAGCACGCCGAGCAGGGTCCCCGGCAGCTCGGGCACCCGGGAGGCGACGACGGCCACCACGGACCCCGGCCCGACACCCGCCCGCCGGAGCGCCGCCTCGGTCCGCCGCCATGCCCCCGCGTACGCGTCGCCGACGAGCTCCAGCAGTCCCGGCCCGTCCCAGGCCGGGAGCTCCTCGTCGGGCGCGTCGGGTTCGGCCCGTCCGGTCAGCAGCTCGTCGAGCAGCTCGACATAGCCGTCGACCAGCGCCGCCATGCGTTCGGCGGTGTAGAGGTCGGGGTTGTAGACCAGCTCCAGCGCGTAGCCGCCGCGCTGCTCGCCCACGTACATCGTCAGGTCGAACAGCGCTCCCGGCAGCCCGGGGCGCAACGTCTCACTCGCGCAACCGGCCAGGTCCAGCCGGGCCTGGGCGAAGTTGTACATGTTGAACATGACCTGAGTGATCGGGTTGCGGCTCAGGTCGCGCGGCAGCCGCAGCGACTCCAGGAGCTGCCCGAGCGGCACGTCCCGGTGCCTGATCGCCGCGTTCAGCTCGGCCGCGCACGCCGTCACCTGCTCGGCGAAGTCCCCCCGGGGGCGCAGCCGCACCGGCAGGACCTGTACGCACATCCCCACCATCGACTCGAACGCGACGTGCGGCCGGTCCGCGTAGGCCGACCCCACCACCAGGTCGTCACGTCCCGCCAGCCCGGCCAGCAGGCGTCCGAAGGCACCCAGCAGCACCGCGTACGGCGTGGTGCCCAGCCGCGCAGCCAGCTCGGCCACCCGGCCGGCCAGTGCCGCGTCCAGCTCGCCCTGGCAGGCGGCGCCGTTGAAGGTCTGCGCGGGCGGCCTGGCCGCGTCCCTGGGCAGGTCCAGCACCAGCGGCGCGTCGCGCAGGCGCTCCCGCCACCAGCCCAGCGCCTCGGCGTCGCCGTTGCCGCGCAGCCAGCGCACGTAGTCGGCGAACGTGTGCTCGCTCACCTCGACCGGCTCGCCGCGGTAGGCGGCGGACAGGCCCCGGTAGAGCACGTCCTGCGACCAGCCGTCGAACACCAGGTGGTGCGCGGTCAGGCAGAGCACGTGCTCGTCGGGCGCCAGCCGGATCAGCCGCGCCCGGAACAGCGGCCCGGCGGCCAGGTCGAACCGTTCCCGCGCCTCCTTCTGCAGCGCCGCGGCCAGGTCGGCGGGGGAGAGGTCGTCCACCGGCAGCGGCACCTCCTCCGGCGGCGCGACCGTCACGTCGGGGATGCCGTCGCGCGAGCCCACCCGCCAGCGCAACGCCTCGTGCGCCGCCACGACGGCGGTCAGCGCGCGCCGGAGCGCGGCGACGTCCAGCGGGCCGCGAATCCGCTCGGCCATCGCGATGTTGTGCGCGGCCGACTCGGGCGCCAGTTGCTCGACGAACCACATCCGGCGCTGGGCGGGGGAGAAGGCGGCCGGGCTCCCGGTGGGCGGCGCGGCGGTGGTCGCCCGCCGGGCGCCCTCCACGAGCGCGCGCAGCGCGCCGTAGGTCCTGCCCTCGTACACGTCCTGGACCGACACGACCCGGCCCAGCTCCGCGCGTACCGCGGCCACCAGGCGCATCGCCCGCAGTGAGTGGCCGCCGCGCTGGAAGAAGTCGTCCTCGTCGTCCGGGACGGGCGCCTCCAGCACCCGCGCCCAGATCCCGGCCAGCCCGGTCCCCGTCCCCTGCTCCCGCCGGGACCCCGCCCGCAGGACGGCGAGGTCGACCTTGCCCGAGGCGTTCAGCGGGAGGAGGGCCAGCCGTACCAGCTTGGTCGGCAGCATGTACGGCGGCAGCCGCACCGCCAGGTCCTCGCGCAGCTCGGCCAGGTCGGGCGCGTCCTCGGGCGTCACGTAGGCGACCAGCTCGCCCGCGAAGTCCACCACCGCCTGCCGCACTCGCGGATGCGCGCGCAGCGTCGTCTCCACCTCACCGATCTCCACGCGCTGCCCCTGGACCTTCACCTGGCGGTCCAGGCGGCCCATGAACGCGATCTGGCCGTCCTCCTGCCACGCCACGTGATCGCCGGTCCGGTACAGCCGCTCTCCCGGCTCGTCCGAGAACGGGTCGGGCACGAACCGCTCGGCCGTCAGCCCGGGACGGCCCAGGTACCCGCGGCTGACCTGCGGGCCGCCGATGAGCAGCTCGCCGGGGACGCCCGGCGGGCACGGGTTCATGTCCTCGTCGACGATGTAGGCCCGGCAGCCGCGCAGCGGCCGGCCGATCGGCAGCGGCCGCTCCCACACGCCGTGGAACTCGCCGCCCACGACGACGACGGTCAGCTCGGTCGGGCCGTACAGGTTGTGGAAACGCGTGTGCGCCGACCACCGCGCCACCTGCTCGGGCGGGGGCGGCTCGCCCGCCGTCACCACGTCCCTCAGGTACGGCAGGCGGCTCGGGTCCACCAGCGGGAGCAGCGCGGGCGGGAGGTACCCCCAGGTGACGTCGTGCTCCTCCAGGAAGTGCTGCAACCGGGCCGGGTCGACGCGGTCCTCGTCCGGCACCAGCTGCACGCAGCCGCCGATGGTCAGCGGGAGCACCATGTCCATGATCGAGGCGTCGAAGCCCAGCGCGGAGAAGGCCATCGAGCTGCAGCTCGCGTCCAGGCCGAAGTGCGCGACGGTCGAGGTGACGAAGAAGACCGCGTTGGCGTGGCTCACGACCACGCCCTTGGGCCGTCCGGTGGAACCGGAGGTGTAGATCACCCACGCCGCGTTGCCCGCCACGGCGTCGCCGTCCCGCCGCTCCGCCGGCCCCTGCTGGAAGGCGTGCACGAGCGTGGCGGCGCAGCCGTCCAGGAGCTCCTGGCCGCGCTCGTCCACGACGACCACAGCGATCCCGGCGTCCTCCAGCACCTCGTCCAGCCGTTGCCGCGGATGCCCGGGGTCCAGCGGCACGTACGCGCCGCCCGCCAGATGGATGGCCAGCAACGCCACCGGCATCAGCGGTGTACGGCGGGTGCACAGTCCCACCCGCGCCTCCGGCCCGACGCCGAGCTCGCGGAGCCGTCCCGCCAGCGCCCACGCCCGCTCGACCAGCTCGGCGTAGGTGAGCACGTTCTCCCACTGCCGGACCGCCGGGGCGTCCGGAGTCCTCGCGGCCTGAGCCGTGATCAGACTGCTGAGGAGTGTCATCCTGCGGCCTCCACACCCGGCCGTACCAGCCGGCCTTGCCGTACCGTCTCGAAACGCAGCAGGAAGCGCGGCGCGCGGACGGCGATCGCGGCGAGCGCCCGGCCCAGCGGCAGGTGCGTCACCCGCCACTCCGCCAGCCGTTCCGCCTGCCACTCCGCCGTATGCGCGGCCTCTGGGGCAGCCTCGGGCACCCAGGACGCGCCCGGACGCTGCCCGGCGAACCCGAACAGCGCCGGATCCACCCGCGGCCCGTCACCGATCGCCTTCAGCAGCGCCTCCTTGGCCGTCCAGGTGCGCAGCGCGCTGTGCAACCGCAGTTCCTCGGGCAGCGCGGCGTACTCGTCGCGCTCCCGCTCGTCCAGCACCCGCTCGAAGAACGCCTGCTCGTCGGCCGGCGGCCGGAAGCGCTCCAGGTCGGCGCCCACCTGGCGGCCCGCCGTCAGCGCGACCAGCACCAGGCCGCCCGATCGGCTGAGGCTGTAGGCGAGCTCGGTCCCGGCGTACGGCACGCCGCCGGACCGGGCGGGCGCGACGCCCGGCTCGGCCCCGTACTCCGCGAGCAGCCGCCGCAGCAGCACCGACCCGCCGACGAACCCGCGCCGGTGGTCCTCCTGCCGGAACCTGGCCGCCCGTGCCGCCTCCCGCGGCGACAGCTCGTCCACGGCCGCGCACATCTCGGGCAGCTCGTCCAGGTTGGCCAGCCACACGTGCACCTCGTCCGCGGTCACGCTCGGCCGGGGGTCTGCCGCGATGGTCCGCGCCACCTGGTCGCCGTGCGTGGCGAGGAAGAGGTGGGCGGCGTCGAGCGTGTGCAGGCGGAAGGTCGAGGAGGTGTGGCGGGCCCAGCCGAGCATGGTGGGGTGGGTGACCTCTTGGTCGTGCGCGCCGGCGAAGGCGACGATGGGGACGTCGAGGGGCTCCTGCCGGGTGAAGCGGTAGCGGCGCAGCCACTCCATGTCCGTCCGCAGGGCGGGGAGGAGCAGGGCCTTGATCTCGGGCTGCGTCCGTAACTCCGCGGGCGCGCCCAGCCGGGCGATCACCTCGTCGAGGAGGTCCTCGTCGCCCAGGCCCGTCCACCGTCCCAGCGTCTCCTGGCGCTCCGGCGGGTGCGCGGCGCCGACGTAGAGGCATTCGGGCGCCCGTACGCCGAGCCGCCGCAGCTCGCGGACCACCTCGAAGGCGACCCGGCCGCCCATGCTGTGCCCGTAGATCGAGTACGACGTGCGCTGATGGGCGGCGATGGACCGGGCGATCAGCTCGGGGGAGAGGGCGCCGGGTTCGGCGATCCGGCCCTCACGTCCGGGGAGCATCGCCACCCGCACGTCGAGGACGCCGTCGAACGCCTGCCGCCACGCCCAGAAGGCGGTGACGTCCCCACCGGCGTAGGGGAGGCAGAAGAGGGTCCGGGCGCCGGGCGGGTATCGCGTCAGCGAGGCGAACGGTGTCTCGGACAGCACGTGTTCAGCTGGCATCGCCACGCGAAGTCACCCCCCCGGCAGGTCCACTGCTCCGGGCGAGGTCGTCACGCGGGCAGCAGGAAGTATGGGCCGCTCGTCAGGGTTCGGCCTGGCGAGGGGCGGCTCTCGGCTGAGGCCACGCCATTCCTATTATTTTGTCCGAAAGTCAGTCAAGGGATGAAATTTAAACCAACGATGGAAGCCTGGTTTCGGGCATCGAAAAAACCCGTCACCTGCGGGGCCGCCGGCGGCCGGTAGGGCGCTCCCGCTGGGCGGATGATCTCCGTCGCCCCGCGCATGCTGGGGTTTTGCCACTCTGCGTGATGATCTTGTCCCTCTATGGAATGCCCGTAATCAGGGTTTCGGTCATCCGATCGACAGGGGTGTCTGTCCCTATTGACGGATTGAGTCGAGACCGATTCGGTATAAGGGTCAGATCTGCGGCGATCCGGCTGACAGTCGGCCTTGCGCCCTCCTGACAGCTGCCGTCCCGCGTCCGGACGACGACGGAGGCCGTGAGGGTGGGGCGCCCCCCATTCCGGCGGCGCTCATCGTTCTGACGGATTCGACGAAACACGGCCGATCACTTATTCGCCGGCCCGAGTGCGAGGACGGCGAACAGGCGCAGTCCTGCGGCGGGACGTCACGAAAGCCCTGGTGGGACGGGTGGTCCGGGGCGTCGGGTCATCCATTCCGACTGAAGGAATGGCCCGGGCGACGGTGTCGGACGGCAAATCCGACTTACCGTGATCATCCGTTCCGCAGCACGAACTACGTGAACTACTCGTGTTACTTCGCGGCCGACGTCTCCCTGACAGCGGCGCCGAGACCGCCGGCTCGGCGCGGTGCCGACCGCCGGAGACCTAACCCTTGGCTTGGCTTCTGTCAGAAGTTGGCAAGGACGGCGTGCGGAGCTACGGAATCGCCCCCCGTGCACGTTCTACTACCCCTTGGAGTGTGCGTTCCGCCGGCGGGGGAGATCGTATGGAAGGCGGCGAGAGGCGAGGATTGTTGTCCCCGCTCCTGCTTCTCCTGGTCTGGCAGCGGCCCGGCCACGGCTACGACCTGATCGACCGGCTGGGGGAGCTGGGCGTGGCGGGGGCGGAGCCCGGCCACGTCTACCGGCTGCTGCGCGCCCTCGAACGCGACCGGTGCCTGGTCTCCTCGTGGACCGCCTCGCGTACGGGACCGCCGCGCAGGAGGTACGAGATCACCGCTTCGGGCCTGAGCGAGCTGAAGGCCGCCATGATCCGGCTGCGGGACCTGGAGGACGTCCTCCGCGCCTGCGCGGCCCTGTGGGACGAGGGGCACCGGCCGCCGTCCCATGACGCCGCCCCATGGCAGGGAGAGGCGTGGCAAGGAGAGGTGAGATGACGCTTGTGTCGACAGCCTTCGAGCGCCGGGTCGCGCCAGGACGGGCGCTCGCCGAGGAGGCCGCCCCGATCGCCCTGGCGTGCCGGGCCATGGCCCTGCGGTTCGCGCGGGGCGGCCGGCTGCTGGTCTTCGGCGACGGCGGCGCCTCGGCGGACGCCCAGCACGTGGCCGTGGAGTTCGTCCATCCGGTCATCGTCGGCAAGAGGGCCCTGCCCGCCCTCTCCCTGAGCCACGACGCCGCCCGGCTGACCGCCGTCGCCGCGCGCAGGGGGTTCGAGGAGATCTACGCCGAGCAGGTGCGCCTGCTGGCCGCCGAGGACGACATGGCGCTCGGGTTCTCCTGGGACGGCGGCTGCGCGGACGTGCTGCGCGGGCTGGAGGCGGCTCGCGGGCTCGGACTGCTGACCGTCGCACTCGTGGGCGGGGACGGCGGCGGGGACGGCGGCGCGATCGGCCGCAGCCCGGCCGTGGACCACGTGCTCGCCGCCCGGTCCGGCGACCCGTGCGTGGTGCGGGAGATCCACATGACGGTCTACCACCTGCTGTGGGAGCTGGTGCACGTCTTCCTCGACCAGCCGGAGGAGGCCCGATGACCGAGAAGCCGATGGAGCCGGCGGAGCCGGTGTGTCTGACCTGTTCCGACCTCGCCGTGCCCATGCGCGTCGTCGAGCTGCTCGGCGACGGGATGGCGATCGCGCGGGCGGACGCCGGCGGTCCCCAGGAGATCAGCGTGGCCCTGGTCGAGGCCGGGCCGGGCGACGTCGTCCTGGTGCACGCCGGGGAGGCCATCGCGGTGGGAGGAGAATGCGGATGAGCACGACAGAAGGCACCGGCGTCGAGGCCCTCTACCCCTTCCTGTACGTCCGGCCCACCGACCCGGACGCCCTCCTGTCGGAGGTGCGCCGCTCCTGCGCGGACAAGGCGTACGAGATCGTCGCCCTGCGGGAGACCGTCGCCGGGCTGCACGGCGAGGAGCTGGCGCGCTGCGCGGCGCGGACGGCGGCGGCCTTCGAATCCGGCGGCAGGCTGTTCGCCGTCGGCAACGGCGGCAGCGCCACGGACGCGCAGGCGCTCGCCCAGCTCTTCGCCCACCCACCGCGCGGCCGGGCGCTCGCGGCGACCTGCCTGGCCGTGGACGCCGCCGTCGTCACCGCCCTGTCCAACGACGTCGGCTACGACCTGGCCTTCGCCCGCCAGGTCGCCGCCTTCGCCGGGCCCGGCGACGTCGTGGTGGGCCTGTCGACCAGCGGCGGCTCGGCGAACGTGCTGCACGCCCTGGCCGAGGCGCGCCGCCGCGGCGCGCTGACCGTCGGCCTGGCCGGCGGCGACGGCGGACGGATGGCCGCGGACGGCCTGGTCGATCACCTGTTCGTCGTGCCGTCGCCGTCGGTGCACCGGATCCAGGAGGCCCAGGTGACCCTCTACCACGTCCTGTGGGAGCTGGTGCAGCGGGCGCTGACCGGTGACGGCTGAGGGGCCCGGCCGCATCCGGGTCCGGGTCGAGGGGCTGGTCCAGGGCGTCGGCTTCCGGCCCTTCGTCAGCGGTCTGGCCGGACGGCACGAGCTGGCCGGGTTCGTGGGCAACGATCCGCGCGGCGTGTTCATCGAGGCCCAGGGCGAGCCGTCGGCGCTGCGGGCCTTCGTCGCCGAGCTGGAACGGCGGGCGCCGCCCGCGGCGCTGGTCGAGAGCGTCACCGTGGCGGACGCCGAGCCCGTCGCGGAGTCGGGCTTCCGGATCGTGCCCAGCCGCGGCGAGGGCGCCCGCCAGGTGTGCGTGCCGCCGGACACGGCCCCGTGCGACGCCTGCGCAGCGGAGATCGCCGACCCGGCCGCGCGCCGCCACGGCTACGCCTTCACCAACTGCACGGACTGCGGACCCCGGTTCACCATCGTCACCGACCTGCCCTACGACCGGCCCAACACCACGATGGCCCCGTTCGCGATGTGCGCCCACTGCTCGCGGGAGTACCGCGACCCCGGCGACCGGCGCTTCCACGCGCAGCCGGTGTGCTGCCCCGCCTGCGGGCCGTCGCTGCGGCTGCTGGACGCCGACGGCCGGCCCCGACCGGGCGACCCGGTCGGGACGGCCGCGCTCTGGCTGGCGCAGGGCAGGATCCTGGCAGTCAAGGGCGTCGGCGGATACCACCTGGCGGCCCTGGCCGGGGACGAGGAGGCGGTCGGCACGCTGCGGGCCCGCAAGCGCAGGGAGGGCAAGCCGTTCGCGGTGCTGGCCGCCGACCTGGCCGCGGCGCGCGAGCTGGTCCTGCTCGGCCCGGCCGCCGAGGGCGTCCTGAGCGGTCCGCGGCGGCCCGTCGTCCTGCTGCCGCGCCGGGACGGGGCGCCGGTCGCCGAGGCGGTCGCGCCGGGCAACCGCGAGCTGGGGGTGATGTTGCCCGCGACGCCGCTGCACCACCTCCTGGCCGTACGGCTCGGCCGTCCCATGGTCCTGACCAGCGGGAACCGGTCGGACGAGCCGATCGCGCACCGGGACGACGACGCCCTGGAACGGCTGTCCGGAATCGCCGACGGCTTCCTCGTCCACGACCGGCGCATCCACGTCCGGGCCGACGACTCGGTGGTGCGCCTGTTCCGCGGCCGGGAGCTGCCTGTACGCCGCTCGCGCGGGTACGTGCCCGCCCCCGTACCGCTGCGACGGCCGCCGTCCCGGCACGTGCTGGCCTGCGGCGGCGAGCTGAAGAACACCTTCTGCCTGGTCAAGGGCCGCCACGCGGTCCTGTCGCAGCACATCGGCGACCTGGAGGGCTACGAGACGCTGCGCTCGTACGCGGAGGGGATCGACCGGCTGAGCCGGCTGTTCGGCGTCCGGCCCCGGCTCGTCGCCCACGACCTGCACCCGGAGTACCTGTCCACCAAGTACGCGCTCGGCCTCGACGACGTCGAACTCGTCGGCGTGCAGCACCATCACGCCCACATCGCCTCCTGCCTGGCCGACAACGGCGAGGAGGGCCCGGTGATCGGCGTCGCCCTGGACGGCCTGGGCCTGGGCTCCGACGGCACCCTGTGGGGCGGCGAGCTGCTGGTCGCCGACCTGCGGGGGTTCGAGCGGGCGGGACACCTGGAGGCGCTGCCGATGCCCGGCGGGGCGGCGGCCGTACGGCAGCCGTGGCGCATGGGCGTGTCCTACCTCGACGCGATCTACGGCGACGAGCCCCCGGACCTGCCCTTCGTCCGGCGGCACCGGGACCGGTGGGCGGCGGTGGCGGCGCTGGCCCGCACCGGGACGAACGCGCCCGTCACGTCGAGCGCGGGCCGGCTGTTCGACGCCGTGGCGGCGATCGCCGGGCTGCGCGACCGGGTGCTCTTCGAGGGGCAGGCCGCGATCGAACTGGAGCAGCTCGCCGAGCCGGGCGAGCGGGCCGCCTACCCGGCGGCGCTGTCCACCGGGCCGGAGCTGGTCGTGTCCGGGACCGACCTGGTCCGCGGCGCGGTCGAGGACCTGCTGGCGGGCGTGCCGACGCCGCTGGTGGCCGCGCGCTTCCACAACGGCCTGGCCCGGGCCCTGCTGCGGGCGGTGCAGGCGCTGCGCGAGCGGACGGGGCTGCGGGACGTGGCGCTGTCCGGCGGCGTCTTCCAGAACGTCGTCCTGCTGGAGCGGATGGAGACGGGCCTGCGGGAGGCGGGCCTGCGGGTGCTGCTGCACTCACGGGTGCCGCCCAACGACGGCGGCCTCAGCCTGGGCCAGGCCGCCGTCGCCGCCGCCCTCGACCCCGCCGGATGAGCCCCGCCGCACCGGACGGGCCGCATCGCAACAATCGGGACCTCAGCAGATGCGCGGCAGCGGGTCGCCGACGAGCATGTCGACGATCCGGGTGCCGCCGAACGCCGTGTCGAGCAGCACGAGCCCAGGGGCCTCGGCCCGCACCCGGCCGACGACGGCGGCCTCCGCGCCGAGAGGATGGCCGCGCAGCGCCTCCAGCGCCCTCCCGGCCTGCTCGCCGTCGACCACGGCGACGAACCGCCCCTCGCAGGCGACGTACAGGGGGTCGATGCCGAGCAGCTCGCAGGCGCCGTTCACCACCGACCGGACCGGCACCGCCGACTCCTCCAGCACGATGCCGAGCCGCGCGGCGCGGGCGAGCTCGTTGAGCACCGTCGCCACCCCTCCGCGCGTGGCGTCCCGCAGCACCCGCACCCCGGGGACGGCGTCGAGCAGCGCGGCGACGACGCCGTTGAGCGGCGCGGTGTCGGAGGCCAGGTCGGCCTCGATGTCCAGCTCCCCACGGGAGATCATGATGGTGACGCCGTGCTCGCCGATCGGCCCCGACACGATGACGGCGTCGCCCGGCCTGATCGCCGACGGCGTCAGCTCCGTCTCCCGCTCCAGGACGCCCACGCCGGCGGTGGTGACGTAGCAGCCGTCCGCCTTGCCGCGTTCCACGACCTTGGTGTCCCCGGTGACCACGTGGACGCCGGCCCGGGCCGCCGCGGCGGCCATCGAGCCGGCGATCCGCCGCAGGTCGGCGACCGGGAAGCCCTCCTCCAGGATGAACCCGGCCGACAGGTACAGCGGCCGCGCCCCGCAGACGGCCAGGTCGTTGACCGTGCCGTTGACGGCCAGGTCGCCGATGTCGCCGCCGGGGAAGAACAGCGGGAAGACCACGAAGGAGTCGGTGCTGAAGGCCAGCCGCCCGCCGCCGACCTCCAGCACGGCGCCGTCGCCGAGCGGTTCCAGGATCGGGTTGCGGAACGCGTCCACGAACACGGCCTCGACCAGCGTGTGCGAGGCGCTCCCGCCGGCGCCGTGGGCCAGCGTGATGCGCTCCTCCCGGACCCGGGCCCGGCGTCCCCGGGCACGCTCGATGCGCAGCAGCACCTCTTCCTCGCGGGTCGCCGTGCCGGCGGGCCCGCCCGCCTCGCGGACGGCTCGTTCGGCCCATCCGGCGGTGCGCTCGGTCGTCATGCCGTCGTCGCCTCCTTGGCCCGCGAGCGGGTGAACCGGCCGAAGTTGTAGTACGCGGCGCAGGCGCCCTCGGAGGACACCATGCAGGTGCCGATCGGCGTCTCCGGCGTGCACGCGGTGCCGAACACCTTGCACTCCCACGGCTTGAGCACGCCCTTGAGCACCTCGCCGCACTGGCACGCCTTCGGGTCGGCCACCCGTACGCCCGGCACCTGGAAGATGCGTTCGGCGTCGTGGGCCGCGTAGGCGTCGCGCAGGCGCAGCGCGGAGTGGGAGATGAAGCCGAGGCCGCGCCACTCGAAGTACGGGCGCAGCTCCATCACCTTCCCGATCGCCTCCAGCGCCCGGCCGTTGCCCTCCCAGGGCACCACCCGCGTGTACTGGTTCTCCACCTCGGCCCGCCCCTCGGCGAGCTGCCGCAGCAGCATGTGGATCGACTGCAGCACGTCCAGCGGCTCGAACCCGCAGCAGACGAGCGGCTTGCCGTGCTCCTCGGCGATGAACGCGTACGGCCGGCAGCCGATCACGGTGGAGACGTGGCCCGGCCCGATGAAGCCGTCGAGCCGCAGGTCCGGCGAGTCCAGGATCGCCTTGATCGCCGGAATGATCATGACGTGGTTGCAGAAGACGGAGAAGTTGGCGAGCCCTTCGGCCGCGGCCCGCAGCACGGTCATCGCCGTGGACGGCGCGGTGGTCTCGAAGCCGATCGCCATGAAGACGACCCGGCGGCCGGGGTTCTGGCGGGCGATCCGCAGCGCGTCGAGCGGGGAGTACACCATGCGGATGTCCGCGCCGGCGGCCTTGGCGTCCAGGAAGGAGCCCTCGCCGCCGGGCACCCGCATCATGTCGCCGAACGAGGTCATGATCACGTCCGGTTCGCGGGCGATGGCGATCGCGTCGTCGACGCGTCCCATGGGGATCACGCAGACGGGACAGCCGGGCCCGTGGACGAGGTTCACGTTCGGCGGCAGGTGGTCCTCGACGCCGTGCTTGTAGATCGTGTGGGTGTGCCCGCCGCACACCTCCATGAAGGTGTAGCGGCGGCCGGGCTCGCACAGCTCCGCGATCCGCGCGGCCAGGGCCCGTGCCGTCCGGGCGTCGCGGTACTCGTCGACGAAGCGCATGCCGGCGCCTTTCACGTGATGTCGGATTCGGCGAGCGCCTGGAGCTCGTCGGCGTAGGCGGGGCCGAGGCCGTTCAGCAGCGCCAGCGTCGCCGCGGCCTCGCTCTCGTCGATCCTGGACATCGCGAAGCCCACGTGCACCAGGACCCAGTCACCGGGCCGGACCGGGCCGTCCAGCAGGCCGACGCTGATCGCGCGGCGTACGCCGGCGACCTCGACGGTGGCCAGGTCGGCCCGGTCCGGCAGCAGCTCGACGATCTCTCCGGGGATGCCAAGACACATCGTTCCGGGATCACATCTGCTTGATCTTGATGTAGCGCCTCAGCGCCGGGAGTTCCTTCCAGAACATCCCCAGGAGCACCGCCCCGGCCAGCCCGGCCAGCAGCGTCGTACGTGGTCGCCGCATGTCTGTTTCCTCTTTCTCAGCCTGGCGGGAGGTTGGGCATGACGGGCAGGATCGGGTCGTGCTTCTTGGGGCTGATCCCCGTCGAGCGCCGGGCGTCGGCCGTGCCGTCCCGGTGGTGTCCCGCCTGCTGCTCGTACGCGCCGGGCCGGTTGCCCTGCTCGACGCCCTTGACGTGCGCCGTCGCGTCGGGTGCGACGTCGGGCTTGCCCACCTTGATGTGTGCCATGGTGCGGGTCCTACCCCCGGCGATGCCCTGCGTCGTCGAGCTGGGCGAAATACTGCGCGATCTTTGCCCATACCTGATCGCCGCCTGACATACCGGTCCATTCACCTCGTACCAGGGCCATCAGCCGGTAGCAGTCGTCGATCGGGACCAGCCAGCACTCACCGGCCCCCCGTACGCCGTTGACGAGCAGCGCCTCGACCATCGGCCGCATGGTGCCCAGCTCCGCGGCGCGGGCGGCGACCGCCTGCCAGGCCGCGGCGTCCAGGTCATTGCGGGTGCCGCCCAGCGGGCTCGGGTAGTGCGCGGTGGCCGAGCCGTCGGGCGCGGTCACGAAGAACGCCAGGCTGACCGGGATGCCGAGGTCGGCCGGCCGCACCCCGGTCAGCCGCAGCCGCCGTTCGGGCACCCGCAGGAAGTGGCCGTCGCCGTCCGGCTCGAACAGCAGCGCGCACGCCCGGCACGCGCACAGCACCTCCGCCGAACGCGTGTCCACGACGTGCCCGTGCCCGCCCTGGACCGGCGCCTCGCACAGCTCGCAGCGCGCGCCCGCGTCCCGGCGGCGCGCGGTCCGCCTGAGCAGCCGGCCGTGCGCGGACGTGCTCACGCGGCGCCGCCGGGCCGGACCAGCAGCGCGTCGGCCGGGACGAAGGCGACCGGCGCGGCGCGGCTCACCTCGACCGTCCCCACCTCCGGCGCGACGGCGCGCACCGCCTGCTCGACGGCCCGCCGTACGGGCTCAGACCCGGACGAGCAGCCGCCCGTCAGCCGCACCCGCGCGACGTCGTCCGTCACGTCGGCGAGCCGCGCCTCCACTCCCTGGGCGCGCAGGGCGCCGGCCAGGCCGTCGAGCGCGCGCTCGACCCGCCGCCGGAGCGGCTCGGGATGGATGTCGTGCAGGACCAGCAGGTGGCCGAGCAGCTCGTCGTCGGCCAGGGCGGCGGCGACCGCGGACCCGGCCGGGGCCCGGTCCATGACCCGGGCCAGGGCCTCGCCGTAGACCTCGGCGAGGATCGCGACGGCGTCGAGCGCCGTCTCCGCCGTCGGGCCGGGCGTGCCCTCCAGCCGCCCCAGGGTCTCCTCCAGCCGCTCCAGCAGGCGGGCCACCGCCTGGTCGTCCAGGCGGTCCGGCTCAGCCATGGCTCGCGCCGAACATCGGCGAGTGCAGCTTCTTCACCGTGCGTCCCTTGCCGACGTACATGTGCACGCCGCAGGGCAGGCAGGGGTCGAAGCTGCGCACCGCGCGCATGATGTCGACGCCCTTGAAGTCGTCCGGGCCGTTCTCCTCGAAGATCGGCATGTCCTGGACGGCGTCCTCGTACGGGCCGGGCGTGCCGAAGCTGTCGCGCGGGCTGCCGTTCCAGGGCGTGGGCGGGTACGGGTGGTAGTTGGCGATCTTCCCGTCCCGGATGACCATGTGGTGGGAGAGCACGCCGCGCACCGCCTCGTGGAACCCGACGCCGATGCCCTCCTCCGGCACGGCGAAGTCGGTGAACACCTTGGTGTCCCCGGCGCGCATGCGTTCCATGGCCTGCTCGACGAAGTACACCGCCATGGCCGCGGCGTAGGCCACGAAGTACACCCGGGCCCGGTTGCGCTCCAGGGCGTTGGACCAGGGCGGGATGCGCCACTCCAGGGTCGTCTCCGGCAGGTCGCGGCCCTTCGGCAGCGAGATCTGCACCGACGAGCCCGTCGCCTTCACGTACGGGGTGTCCACGATGCCCGACAGGGCGGTGACGTACAGCCGGGCGAAGGCGCCGCCGCCGGTGTCGAGCGCCAGGTGGTCGCCGGTGCGCCGGTCGAACCACCGGGGGCTCATGACCCAGCTGTAGTTGCCGTCGAAGTCGCGTTTCTGCGGCGCGGGCAGGGTCGTCTGGTTCCACGGGTGCCGCATGTCGACCGGGTTGCCGAGCGGGTCGTGGGTGACGAACGGCTCCTCGCCGGTCCAGTCCTCGTAGTACGAGCTGCCGAGCAGGATGCGGATGCCGAGGTTGATGTCGACGAGGTTGTTGGTGACCAGCTCGCCGTCCACCACGATGCCCGGGGTGACGAACATGGCCTTGCCCCAGTCGTTCATGGTCTCGTAGCGGTAGTCGACCACGGCCGGGTCCTGGAAGGCGCCCCAGCAGCCGAGCAGGATCCGGCGGCGGCCGACCTCCTCGTAGCCGGGCAGCGCCTCGTAGAAGAAGTCGAACACGTCGTTGTTCAGAGCGACGGCCTTCTTGACGAAGTCCACCACGCCGAGCAGCCGCGAGAGGTAGTCGGTGAACAACGTCGGCTCCGGCATCGTGCCGACCCCGCCCGGATAGACCGTCGACGGGTGCACGTGCCGCCCCTCCATCAGGCAGAACATCTCCCGCGTGACGCGGCTGACCCGCAGCGCCTCCTTGTAGATGTCGCCCTCGAACGGGTTGAACGCCTCCATGATGTCGGCGATCGTGCGCTTGCCGTGGATCGCCGCCCCGGGCGCCTCGGTGGTCCTGGCCCGTGCCAGCAGCGTCGGGTTGGTCTCCTTGACCATCGCCTCGCAGAAGTCCACGAAGACGAGGTTGTCCTGGAAGATCGTGTGGTCGAACATGTACTCGGCCGCCTCGCCGAGGTTGACGATCCATTCGGCCATCGGCGGCGTCTTGATGCCGTACGCCATGTTCTGGGCGTACACCGAGCAGGTGGTGTGGTTGTCACCGCAGATGCCGCAGATCCGGCTGGTGATGAAGCCCGCGTCCCTGGGGTCCTTGCCCTTCATGAACACCGAGTAGCCGCGGAACAGCGACGAGGTGCTGTGGCACTCGGCGACCCGCCGGTTGGCGAAGTCGATCTTCGTGTAGATGCCCAGGTTGCCGATGATGCGTGTGATGGGATCCCACGACATCTCGACGAGCTCCCCCGGTGGTCGCCGGTCGGGCGCTTCCTGCTCGGAGATGGCCATGTGCTGATGTGTCCTCTCTGGCGTCGTGGGCCCTTACGGGCGCCACCGCGGATCGAAGCCGCTGGTCAGCGCGTCACGGTTGTGCCGCCAGCGCGGCTCGGCGTTCGCGGTGTTGTTGGTGATGCCGCGCATGCGGCGGATGAAGGCCCCGTAGGGCTTGATCAGCATCGACGACAGGCTGCTGCCCGGCGGCATGTCCATGAACGGCATGAACTTGTCGGGGAAGCCCGGCATTGTGCAGCCGATGCAGATCCCGCCGACGTTCGGGCAGCCGCCCACGCCGTTCATCCAGCCGCGCTTGGGCACGTTGCAGTTGACGACCGGGCCCCAGCAGCCGACCTTCACCTGGCACTTGGGCGAGTTGTAGTCCTTGGCGAAGTCGGCCTGCTCGTAGTACGCGGCCCGGTCGCAGCCCTCGTGCACGGTCCTGCCGAACAGCCACTGGGGACGCAGCAGCGCGTCCAGCGGCGGCGGCGGCGCCGAACCGGCCGCGTGCTGCAGGACCCAGATGAGGGTCTCCATGAAGTTCTCCGGCTGCACCGGGCAGCCCGGCACGTTGACGATGGGCAGCCCGCCGGCCGACCGGAAGTCCCAGCCCAGGTAGTCGGCCAGGCCCATGGCGCCGGTCGGGTTGCCCGCCATGGCATGGATGCCGCCGTAGGTGGCGCAGGTCCCGATCGCGACGACCGCCCAGGCGTTGGGCGCGAGCAGGTCGATCCAGGTGTTGAGGGTCATCGGCTCGCCCGTGTCCGGGTCGTTGCCGAACGACGTCCAGTAGCCCTCTCCGTTGATCCTCTCGTTGGGGACGGATCCCTCCAGCACGAAGATGAACGGCTCCAGCTCGCCGCGCGCCGCGGCCCGGAACGGGGCCAGGAAGTCCTCCCCGCCCACGGTGGGCGACAGGACCTTGTTGTGCAGATGCACCTTCGGCAGCCCCGGCACGAGTCCGGTGACGACGTCCTCGATGGCGGGCTGGGACGCGGCCGTCACGGAGACGGTGTCGCCGTCGCAGCTCATGCCCTCGGAGATCCACAAGATGTGCATCTCGTCGAATCCGTTGGTCTGGTCGGCCATGTCGCCTCTCTCCTTCACGTCGGCGGCCTGTTCACCGGTCGGTGCCGGCAGGCCCGTCAGGCGGTCCCGGGGGCCGGTGCGAACGTGATCGACTCCACCACGACGCTCTCGTCCGTGACGCTCTCCACGTCCATCCCGCCGCAGCTCCGGCAGGCGAGCAGGTCCGTGGCGGTCCGCGCCTCCTGCTCGGCCTCGCATCCCGCGCAGCGCACCACGTACGGCGCGGTGACCAGTTCGACGGTCGCGTCCTGGACGAGGGTGCCCGCGGCGGCCAGGCGGAAGCCCGTGTCGATGACCCGCGGGTCCACCGGGTGCCCGCCGACGCGGACGCGCACCGCGTCCACCCGGCGTCCGCCGGCCCGTCCCAGCGCGGCCTCCACGATCGCGTCGCACAGTCCCAGTTCATGCATCGGTGGTCTCCTTCTCGATCTTCCCCGCCGCCTCCTGCCGGGCCAGCTCCGCGACGAGGCGGACGGCCTCCTCCACGGCGGCGGCCACCGGTTCGGACAGCCCCATCACCTCGTCCAGGACCGCGGGCCGGCAGCCCACGATCAGGACCCGCTCGACGCCGCCGCCGAGGTGGTTCAGCAGCCGGATCACGGCGTCCGGATGCAGCCCGTGCCCGTCGATCGCCACGTCGCCCCCGGCCGGCCGGTCGTCGGCCTCGATGACGGCCAGCGTCCCCGGCGGGCCGTCGAGCGGGACGGCGTCGACCAGGATCAGGGTGTCGTAGCGGCCGTCCAGCAGCTCGTAGGCGAGGTGCACGCCGCGGATGCCGTAGTCGGCGACGTCGGCCGTCACGGGCAGCTCCGCCCGGTCCAGACGCCTGACCACCTCGACGCCGAAGCCGTCGTCGCCCAGGAACACGTTCCCGATGCCGGCCACCAGCACGTTCCGGGAGCCGTCGGCGCTCATCTCGCCTCCATGCTCATGTCGCCTCGATGCTCATGTCGCCTCGAGCTCATGTCGTCTCCAGAGGTTCGACCTCGTCGAGGGTGAAGTAGCGGTAGCGCCCGTACCAGCGGTTCAGGTCGGCGCCCGGGTCGTCCTCGACGGTGACGGCCAGGTGCCAGCTGTCGTCCACGTCCTGCAGGACGTCCTCGACCAGGCCGGTCCTGCCGTCGAGGAACATGTCCTGGGGGTCGGTGCCCGACCGTCGCGGCCGGAGCCTGACCCGGCTGCCCTTCGAGACCTCCACCCCGGCGACCGTCACGCCGTGGGCGCTCGCCGCGGGACGGCGGGAGCGGACCGCGCCGTGCAGCCGCGACAGCGCGGCGGGCGGCATGGAGTCGACCCGGTCGATGATCTCCGCGGCCCGCGCGTCGGTGGCTCGGGCCTCCCTCTTCTCGGCGTCGGTCAGCGTGAGGGTGCGCAGTGACAGGATCTCGTCGATCTCCGTGGCGTCGTGCAGGTCGCCGGGGCTCTCGGGGGCCACGCGCGGGTGGTCGTACAGGATGATCGGGGAGGACAGCACCACGTCCCGCCCGCCCGGCTCACCGGCCAGCACGGGGAACGTGCCCGCGTTGACGCAGCCGCGGGCCGCCGCCGCGGCCCACTCCGGCGGGTCGAGCAGCGAGACGAACGAGCCGCCGCGCGTGGCGAGCAGGGTGTGGCAGCCCAGGAGCGAGGCGCGCAGCGCGTCCTCGCGGGAGGCGTCGGCCGGGGTGGCCGGGTCGTCGTTCTCGACGCGGCAGCGCAGGCGCAGGAGCGGGGACGCCGTCGCGCACGGCGTGAGCGAGACGACGACCGTCGCCCGGATCGCCGACCGGCTGACGTGGACCCGGCCGCCGTCCAGCGGCCGGATCTCCTCGCCCGCCGGCACGCCGACGGTGATCCGCCTCTCGCCCGCGAGCAGCTCCGCCGTGCCGGTACGCAGCTCGAACTCGCGCGGCACGGCCTCGTCGAAGCTCAGCTCCAGCCCGGGGCCGTCCCCCAGGGAGTCGACCGGCCGCCAGACGCCGTCGGCGTCCCGGCGCTGCACCTGCCGCCGCTGCTGGTGCAGGAACCGGACGCGCAGCTCGACCGCGGCCTCACCGGCCGCTTCGAGCAGGCATTCCGTCTGCTGGCACCACGACTCGGCCGAGCCCGCCACGCCCGCGCCGGTGAGCCCCCGGGCCCGCGCCCAGGCGGGCGGCAGCAGCACGCCGAACTGCCACCGGACCCGGTTCTTGCCGGAGGAGCGGCGGTAGGGGTACAGCAGGTACCCCTCGTACAGGATCGCGTCGGCGATCGCGCGGACGCTGTCGAAGGTGTCATCCGGGCCCACGGTGTCCGGTATAGCAAGAGATGCACACGTACGGTAAGTAAGTCGGTACAGTATGTGCTGAAGTCACCTAGCGAGGTGAGATCGATTCCTGTGCCGAGCGCCGCCTTGGGCCCGCCGCCGGGCCGGGCCTTTCGCGGCGACTTTCGCTGCGCCAAATCGCGCTCCCGCGCCTCCTTTTCCAAATTCGCCACCGTATTCCGGGGTGCCGGATGGACCGTGACATCGTTTGACTGCGCAGCTTTACCCGCTCATAGTGGTTATGCACGTCGGTCAAATGCGCGACGGCGGCCGGATGCTCACTTCGGGAGTTGATCGAGGCGTGGCAGTGGACTCCGGATCGATGCCGCGCGACGGCCGACCCGAGTGGCCCGCGACGCTGGACGTGCCCGCGCTCGTCGCCGGCGGATGGACGCCCACCCCGTTCGGCGAGTTCGTGGTCAAGGTCAACAGCAGGTGCGACCTGGCGTGCGACTACTGCTACGTGTACGAGATGGCCGACCAGAGCTGGCGTGACCAGCCGATGCGCATGTCCACCTCGACGGCGGCCTGGACGGCCCACCGGATCGCCGAGCACGCCGAGACCCACGGGCTGCGCTCGGTCGAGCTGATCCTGCACGGAGGCGAACCGCTCCTGGCCGGCCCCGACCGCCTGTGCGCCGTCGTCGCCGGCGTGCGCGAGGCCGTCGGCGGGACGGCCCGGGTGAACGCCCGCGTGCAGACGAACGGCGTCCGGCTAGACGCCCGATCCCTTCGCGCGTTCGACGAGCTGGACATCAAGGTGGCGGTCAGCCTGGACGGCGACCGGGCCGCCCACGACCGTCACCGCCGGTACGCCAACGGCAAGGGCAGCCACGACGCCGTCGCCCGGTCGCTGGCCCTGCTGCGCGGCTCGTTCCCGCACCTGTTCAGCGGCCTGCTGTGCACCGTCGACCTCGCGAACGACCCGGTCACCACCTACGAGGCGCTGCTCGGCCATGAGCCGCCGAAGATGGATTTCCTGCTGCCCCTGGGCGACTGGTCGTCCCCGCCGCCGGGGCGGGTCCGCGGATCCGCGCGCACGCCGTACGCCGACTGGCTCGTCGCCGTCTTCGACCG
Organism: Nonomuraea sp. NPDC049607; assembly: GCF_040675375.1. Lineage (NCBI taxonomy): Bacteria > Bacillati > Actinomycetota > Actinomycetes > Streptosporangiales > Streptosporangiaceae > Nonomuraea > Nonomuraea sp. NPDC049607. The sequence goes on along the minus strand of NZ_JBFAOV010000044.1, from coordinate 33,574 downwards.
CTGGTACGCCGCCCCCCGGAAGGACACCGAGATCCGCCTGTTCAGCGAGATCATCCAGCTCCTGCTCGGCGGGCGGTCGGTCAACGAGTCCATCGGGCTGATGCCGGTGACCGTCGTGGTGATAGACACCGACGGCGCGATCGAGCTGTCCGACACCGTCAAATCCCTGCGCCCGGACTCGCCCCCGACCGGGCTGCACGTCTCCAGGAACACCTTCGACGAGGCGCTGCTCCTGCCCGACGCCGCCGCCCGGCAGATCGGGGAGCGGGCGCTGGCGCCGGAATGCCGTTCCTGCCGGGTGCGCAGCGTTTGCGGCGGCGGTTATTACGCGCATCGTTACGACCGGGGCCGGGGTTTTGCGAATCCGTCCGTCTACTGCCCTGACTTGTTGAAACTCATCGGGCACGTCAGGAAAGCCGTGGCAGCCGATCTGGAAAGGTTCAGATGAGCTTCAGGAGGCATCGCATATCCGACGAGCTGTTCACGTTGATGGCGTCCGGCGGAGGCGGGGCCGAGGCCATGCGCCAATTGGCCGCCATCGAACGCAGTAAACACCTGTTGCTGCTGCGCGGAGTCGTGCTCGGCGCCCGGACCGCCGGCCATCCGGGCGCACGCGACGCCGCGGACGCCTACGAGCTGCTGGCCGCCGTCCAGGACAAGGCGCCCGCGGCCGTCGAGGCGGTGTTGTGCTATCCGTCCGTGGGAGCCTGGTTGCGGACGACCGTGATGGAGCTGGAACGGGACCCGGCGCGGGCCCGTCCGGACGGCCTGGCGGCGCTGGCGGCGGCCGCGGCGGTCAGGGCGCGGGCCCCGCTGTCCGTCGAGGTGAGCACCCATGACGGTTCCCTGGTGCTCCCGTCGCTGGGCGTGGCGTCCGTGGCGGAGGACCGGGTGACGGTGCGTTCCACGCCCGAGGGGGCGCGGGTCGGAGATGTCGTGATCATGCCCTCCGGCGACGCCCCGGGCTGGCGGGGGCTGCGCCGGCTGACCGCTTCCGCGAACGGCCACACGCTCGAACTGATGGTCGACGACCTCGACCCGCACCGGATGGCCGCCGACGTGGCGGGCCGGTTGCCGGACGAGGAGCTCCCCTGGTGGCGGGCCGCGCTGCGCGAGGCGTGGCAGATCCTCACCGCCCACCATCCCGCCACGGCGGACGAGATCCGGCTCGCCTACCGTGTGGTCACTCCGCTGCGCGAACCCGAACGAGGAGGGCAGGTGAGCGGGACGGCGTCGGAGACCTTCGGCGCCGTCGGCGTGTCGGCCCCACCGGACGGGCTGACGCTCGCCGCCGCGCTCGCCCACGAGGTCCAGCACGCCAAGCTCGGCGCGCTGCAGGAGGTCGTCCGCCTGACCGAGCCGGACGACCGCAGCCGCTTCTACGCCCCCTGGCGCGACGATCCACGGCCCGTGGCCGCGCTGCTCCAGGGCGCGTACGCGTTCCTGGGCGTCAGCGGGTTCTGGCGGCGGCAACGCCGGCACCAGCAGATAGCCCTGTACGCCGACGCCGAGTTCGCGCGCTGGCGCGACGGCACCAGCAAGGCGGTGGACACGCTGATGGACAGCGGCCTGCTCACCCCGGCAGGCCGGCGCTTCGTCACCGGCATGGGCCGGGTGCTGCTCTCCTGGCTCGGCGAGCCCGTGCCCGCACCCGCCATGGCCAACGCCCGCCACCAGGCCGAGCGGCACCTCACCCGGTGGCGGCTGGCGAACGGCGAGCCGCGGGTCTAGATCGGCGGCGGGTCGAAGTCGAAGTCGAGCTGCCGTTGTTCCCTGGCCACCACCGCGTCGGGGTGGTTGGGGCCGAGCACGCGGTCGTAGTGGACGAGCGTGCTGGACAGGAGGGCGTCGGCCTCCTCCTCGGACCCGGTCCGCCGCAGGATCACGGAGAGGTTGGCGGCGCAGCCCAGGGTCAGCGGGTGGCTCTCCCCGAGGAGTTGCCTGGTTCGTTTGTGGGTGTCGTCGCCGAGTCGCTGTGCGAGGGTCAGCTCGCCGAGCGCGGTCAGGTCGCTGGCCAGGTTGATGGCGACGGTGAGGGAGTAGTGGTGGTCGCGGGTGAGCCTGGCGTCGAGCGCCTCCAGGCACTGCTCGTTGAGCTTGCGGGCGCTGGCGGCGTCGCCGCGCACGCGGTGCATGAGGGCGAGGTTGCCGGCGCAGCCGTGGTTGTAGGGGTGCTCGGGACGATAGGCCCCCGGGTAGCGCTCCATGGTCTGCGCGGCCAGGTCGAACGCCGCGTTGATCCGGCCGGTGGTGCGCATGGCGTTGGCGTTGTTCATGGCGGCGGCCAGGGTGTCGGGATGGCTCGGGCCGAACAGCCGGGTGCTGCGTTCGAGCACGTCCTGAGCCAGGGCGCTGGCCTCGTCGTAGCGGCCTGAGCGCCGCAGCGCGATCGACCAGTCCTTGGCCGTGCGCAGCGTCACCCAGTGCTCGACGTCGAGCTCCTTGACGCCGAAGGCGTGCGCCTCCTCGGCGAGGTCGCAGGCCTCCTCGTAGTCGCCGCAGAGCCGGACCACCCGGACGAGGTTGCCCCAGAAGATCAGGTGCGAGACCTTGCTCACGTCGGTGCGCTTGCTGGAGGCGTTGTAGACGTCCTCGTGCATCGAGCGGGCCCGGGTGTAGTTGCTGATCAGGGCGTAGTCGAGCGCCAGGTTGTTGGTGGCGTTGAGCACTTCGAGGTGGGTGCGGCCCAGGGCGGAGACGTGCGCCTGGAGGACCTGTTCCTCGTGCCGGGTCGCGTCGGCGAAGTCGCCCCGGGCGCGCAGGTCGGCCCCGAGGCCCTGGGCGATGAACAACGACATCTCGTGCTCGTCGCCGAGGACCTGCTTCGCGCGTTCCCACGCCGCGCTGTCGGTCTCGTAGGCCCCCGGGTAGTCGCCGAGCTCGCGCTGCACGCTTCCCATCTGGGCCTGGGCGGCGATCACATGGCGGTCGTCGGGGCCGGAGTCGATGGTCCACTGCCGCAGGAAGTCGCCGGCGAAGGACAGGCCCAGCTGGTGCTGCCCGGACCGGTAGAGGTAGCGGACCATGTTCAGGGCGAAGTCACGCACTTCGGGGTCGCGGGTGAAGGCCACCTCCGAGGGCACGATGTGGCGCACCAGTTCGCTGTAACGCGGCCAGTTGGCCTCGTTCTCCGGGTCTCCGGGCCGGGCGCTGGCCAGCAGCCGGTGGACCACCTTCCTGAAGCGGTCCTGCTCCTCGTCGTTCAGGTCGGCGCGCAGCAGCGCCTGGATCAGCCGGTGCACCTGGAGCGTGCGGTTCTCCGGGTCGAGCCCGGCGAGGGCGTAGCGGCCGATGACCCGGATCGCCTTGCTGCGCATCAGCGGCTTGTCGAGGAGATCCTGCAGACCCGGGCCGGCTCCTTCGGCGCCCCAGCGGAAGACGTCGACCGGAATGGGGTCGGGGCCGAAGAAGGCGCAGCAGCGCAGGAGGTCGACCGCCTCGGCCATCTGCTGCTCCAGCTGGGAGACCGACAGTCTCCAGGCGGCCGTCATCGAGCGCGGGTAGTCGAGCGGCTTGGGGTCCTGGAGGGTGTCGGGCATGTGCCGGGCGAGCTGCTGGAGGTACTCCTCCACCGACATTCCCGCCTCGGCCTGCAGCGCGCCGGCCTGCTCAAGGGCGAGCGGCAGGTGCCCCAGCTCCTCGGCGAGGCGCCGGGCGTCGGCCTCCTGCAACTTGTTCGACACCCGCTTGTGGAGGAACTGGACGCTCTCGCCCTTGGTGAAGACGTCGACCGGGACGGTGTCCACGACGCTGCGCCATTCCTGGTTGCGCGAGGTGATCAGCACATGGCCCGGACCGCGCGGGATCAGCCTGTTGATGTCTTCGGGCTGGTCGGCGTTGTCGAAGATGAGCAGCCAGCGGTCGGAGGGCTCGCCCCGGCGCAACGCGTCGAGAACGGCGGCCGCGGTGTCCTCGATGCCGACGGCCTTGACCGGCGGGAGATCCAGCCGCGGGGCGAGGGCGGCCAGGGCGGCGGGCACCAGAAGGGCCTGGTCGGCGGCGATCCACCAGACGATGTCGTAGTCGGCCGCGTAGCGCCAGGCGTACTCCACCGCCACCTGGGTCTTGCCGACGCCGCCCATGCCGTGCAGGGCGTGCGGCACGACCGCTGTGACATCTGAGGCGATTCCAGCGTGAAGTTGTTCAAGAAGGGCTTCTCGGCCCGTGAAATTCTTATTGCGCGGTGGTATCTTGTCGCCCCAAATTTTGGGCATGGCCGCAGCCCGCGAACCCGTCACGCTTCCGATCGTAGCAATAACCCGCTTGTGGAGCGCACCGCCACACCAGTGTCGGCAAAAAGGACATCTCGGTATAACCTTCTGATATATTTATCTTTCGCCCGGAAGGTTACGTCTATCTAGGCAAGGATCGCCCAATGGGCGATGCTGTAGCGGGTGAGCTTTGCGGCCGTCCGCCCGGCGGGGACACAGGAGGAAGGTGTGCACAAGAGTCCAGAGGAAGGCGGCGAGGGCTCGTTCGACCTCTCTGAGGCGTCACTACGAGACATCGCGGCCCTCTCGGACGACGACCCGTCCGTCTTCGCGGAGGCGGTCAAGAGGGCGATCGCCCAGAGTGGATTCCTCCCTGGGTTCAATCAATCCATATGACCCGTTTTGTTCGCCGACTGCGTTTGGGAGGCGACCGCCATGCAGGACACCGTCCGCGTCCCGCGCGGTGGGTCGCGCCATTTCCACTCTCTCGGCCACCCTAAAATCGCCTCGTACGCCGAACCGGGCGCCGCCCGCCGGATTCGAATGAGGCCATCGGGATGACCATCAGCATGATGTCCCATGATGTCGATAGGCATCCATATGTTGGCGGTCGTCCCTTTCGTACGGATGAGGCCAGTCAATTCTTCGGGCGGGACGAGGTGGCGGCCGAGCTCTCCCGGCATTGGGCGCGGCATCGCGTCACCGTCCTCGCCGGGGCGTCGGGGGTGGGGAAGACCTCGCTGATCAACGCGAGGATCGTGTCCGCCGCCGTGCCCGTCGGGAGCCCGCTGAGCGCACCTCCGCTCCCGCTCGGCGCCGTACCCGAGCACAACCCGTACGCGCTGGCGCTGCTGTCCACGTGGTCCCCGGCCGTGCCGCCGCATCGGCTCGTGGGCCTGTCGATCTACGAGTTCCTGCGCGGGAACGCCGTGCGGTCCGTGGTCGTCGACCGGGTCGAGCAGGTGTTCGAGGGGCCGCCGCAGCTGAGCGCCCACCGCGACGACTTCCTCGCCCAGATGCGCGAGGTCATCGAGGAGATGCCGGATCTGCGGATGCTGGTGTCCATCCGCGAGGAGCGTCTCGGTGATCTGGAGAGCGCGCTGGGGCCTCTGGAGCCGTACCGGCTGGGGCCGCTGACGGAGCGGCAGGCGCTGGAGGCCGTGGAGGGCCCGATCCGGGGCAGCGGGCGGTGGTTCGCCGAAGGCGCGGCCGAGGAGATCGTGTCCCGCACGGGAGGGCCGGGCGGGGTCGATCCGGTGCTGCTCCAGGCGGCGTGTTCGGACCTGTGGGCGTCGTTGCCCGCCGACACGCCGGGCATCACCGTCCAGGACGTGCGCACCCGGCCGGGCGTCGAGCGGTCGCTCACGCTGTTGTGCGGGCGGGCGATCAGGGAGGTCGCCAGGGACCACAACGTGTCGGCCCTGCGGCTGACCTCGGCGTTGCAGCGCGCCTTCGCACCCGGGCGCACCGGCGGGATCACGCGCGAGGAGCTCTCCGCCGCGGTGCTCCGGGCCCTGGAGGACGAACACGTGCTCAAAGGCGGCACGGCGTACCGGCTGCGGCACGAGCTGCTGGCCGCCCCCCTGATGCGGGTGGACGTGCCCGAGCTCCAGACCGGCGAGATCACCCCAGAGCGATATCTGGAGTCGGCCGAGTCCGCGCTGTCCAGGCTCGATCTCACCGCCGCCGAACGCCTGGCCAACGCCGCCCTGGCCACCGCCGAGGAGGACGACCTGTCGATCCGGGCCGTGGCCGAGTCGCGGCTCGGCGACGTCGCGCACCTGCGCCGCCATCCCGCCCAGGCCGTCGACCACTACCGCACGGCGGCCGCGCTGTTCGAGGCCGTGCAGGAGAACTCGGCCGTGGCCCGGCTGCTGGCGGCCATCGGGCGTTCGCTGCTGGCCAAGGGCAAGGACGCCGAGGCCGTGGAGACCATGCGGTCGGCCGTCGACCGCACGCCGGCCGACTCCACCCTGCAGACCGAGCTGGGCCGCGTCCTGTGGCTGGTCGGCCAGGCACGCGCCGGGGTGACGGTGCTCACGGACGTCCTCAACGCCGACTCCCGGGCCCCCGAGGCCCTGCGCACGCGCGGGGAGATGCTCGCCGACCTCGGCCAGCCCGAGGCGGCGCTGCGCGACCTGAACCAGGTCGGGCGCCATCTGCGCCCGGAGGGCCGCGCCGCCCGCGCGCTCGCACTCAGCACCATGGGGCGGCCCGGCGAGGCCGAGGAGGACGTGCAGGCCGCGCTGTCCGCCGGCTCGGGCAACGGGCCCGCCCTCCTGTACGCCGCCCGGGTCCGCGAGCTGGGCGGCAACCGCACCGGCGCCGCCGACCTCGCCCGGCTCTCGCTGGCCGCCACCGCGCCGGCGCTGGCGCCCCACCAGCACCAGGCGGCGCTTCAGCTCCTGGGCGGCGGGTCCAGCGCCTTCTGATCCGCTGGTTCCCGGTCCGACGTCGCCCGGTTGAAGGCCTCCCAGCTCGCGTCCAGCTCCTCGAAGGCCAGCGGCCCGACCATCTCCCCCTTCAGGAACTGGCCCTCGACGTCGTAGGTCAGCTTCGTCGCCTGGGCGGCGCGGCTGGCCTGTTCGTAGGTGGCGTCGGCGAGCCTGCGGGCGGCGGTGGCGGCCGGGCCGGGGGAGAGCACGGCGACGCGGGCGGCGAGGTCGCCGAGCAGGGCCGCCTGGGTCTCGATGGCGGCCAGCCGCTGGTTCATGTCCTCCCAGGGGCGGTGGGCGGCGACCTCGATCTGCAGCCTGAGCTTCCGGGCGCCGCCCAGCAGGTTGGCGCAGGCTTCGTCGCGCTGCTGTTCCCGCTGCTCCTCGCGGCGGCGGCGGGCCTCCCGCTCCTCCTTGCGGGCGGCGGCGCGGTTGGTCAGGGTGACGCCGCCCAGGGCGCTGAGGGCGCCGATCACGCCACCGAGTGCGGAGACGACGGCCGGGAGAAGCGTGGCATCGGGCATGCCTCGATTCTGGCCGCTCCCCCTCACCGCCGCGCGGCCTCGGAAGCCGCCGCACCCACCTGGCGGCCCCTTCAGAAGGCGGGGAAGGCCCAGCCCGAGGGGTGGAAGGGCGCGCGCTCGCCGCGGAAGGCGAGCGAGGCGGCGGTGACCGCGCCGGGGCGCAGTTCCTCGACCCGGTCGGCGGCGGCCAGGGACGACAGGGTGGTGCCGCCCAGGTAGGCCGCGCCCAGTTCGGCGGAGGTCAGCCGCAGGTCGGGCCGGGCCTCGGTGCGTTCGCAGGTGACGGAGTCGCCGTCGGCCCGCAGGTGGTGGCGTCCGGCGTTCCACGGGCAGAACGGGTCCTGGACCTCCAGGACGAGGTCCAGCGGGGTCGAGTAGCGGCGTGCCGTCAGCCGCGACCTCGATGACCTGCACCAGCGCCTGCCTGGAGCGGTAGAGGACGTAGCCGGTGACCTCGCCGCCGGGCTCGGCGTGGACGGCGAAGCGCAGCTCCGTCCCGACCGGTCGTCCTCGCGGTCGAGGACCTGCACTGGGCCGACGCCGCCACCCGCGAGCTGCTCGGCTTCCTGGCCAGGAACCTGACCCGGCCCGGCGTGCTCCTGCTGATCACCTACCGGCCGCACGAGACCGCCGACGGGCCGTTGCTGTCCGAGCTCGCCCGCCGCCCGCGCGCCACCGCGTTGCGGCTGGACCGCCTGGACCGGCAGGACGTGGGCCGCCTGCTGGCGGAGGTCGCCGGGCAGGACGGGACCGAGCTGGACGCCCTGCTGCGCGAGCTCGTGGACCGCAGCCTGATCGTCACGGCAGGGGACGGCTACGACTTCCGCCATGCGCTGATCCGGCACGCCGTCTACGAGGATCTGCTGCCCGGCGAGCGGGCACGCCTGCACGCGCGTTACGCCGAGGCCCTGCGCGACGGCAACGCCCACGCCGAGCTGGCCGCGCACGCCTACGCCGCCGGTGACCGCGGGCTGGCGCTGTCCGCCGCCTACCTGGCCGCGGGGCAGGCGCGCAGGTCCTACGCCTACCAGGAACAGCTCCGCATGCTCGACCAGGTCCTCGAACTGTGGGACCCGCGGGCCCGGCTGGGCGTCGACCGGGTCGGCGTCCTGACCGACGCGGCCGAGGCCGCCATGCTCAGCGGCGAGTACGCCCGCGGCATCGACCACGCCACCGCGGGGCTGGCCGCCGTGGACGAACGGCGCGAACCCGAGCGGGCCGCCCACCTCCTGGAGCTTCGGGGCAGGCTGTCGCACCGGCTGAACGCGACCGGCGTCTCCGACTGGGAACGCGCCCTGGACCTGCTGGCCGCCGCACCCGGTGGCGTCCAGCGGGGGCGGCTGCTCGGGGTGCTGGCCGAGGCCCGTACGCTGGCCGAGCGGCTGGACAGCCCCGACCTGCTCATGACCGTCCCCATGTACGAGGCCACGCTGCACACCAAGGCCGGCGACCAGCACCGCGCCGTCGAGGCGGCCGGCGACGGCATCCGCCACGCCCGCCGGTACGGGCTGGGCCGCAGCCGCGGCGCCGAACTCGCCCGCCACGCCGTGCACGGCCTGATCCTGGCCGGGCGGTGGGACGAGGCGTCCGCCCTGCTGGCGCGGTCGCGGCCCGGCAGGCCGAACTCGTCGCCGTCGATGATCGGCTCGGCGTGGAGGGGCCGCTCGACCGAGGCTGGCAGGTGATGTTGCGCGCGCTGGTCGAGGACGACGGCTGGGACGGCGCGGCGGCCGCCTGGCAGGAACTGCGGCAGCCGTACGAGCTGGCGCTGAGCCTGTTCCACGGCGCGCGGGCCGCGCTGGCGGCGGGCGACCGGCCCGGCGGAACGGCCCTTCTCAGGGAGGCCGGGCGGCTGGCCGAGGACCTGGGGGCCGCGCCGCTCGCCCGCGAGATCGCCCTGCTCGGACGGCCCAGGCCGGCCCCGGACGGGCTCACCGAGCGCGAACGCGACGTGCTCACCCTGATCGCCGAGGGGCTGAGCAACCGGCAGATCGCCGCCCGCCTGCACATTTCGCCGAGTACGGCGGGTGTGCACGTCTCCCACATCCTGGCGAAACTGGGCGCGACCGCCCGCACGGAGGCGGCGGCCATCGCCTTCCGCGACGGGCTGACCGGGTCCTCCCCGGACCGGTGAGCGGGGCGCCCGCGTGCGCCGCCGCGGCGGGCTGACCGGGTCCTCCCCGGACCGGTGAGCCGGTCGCCCGCCGCAGGTCGTCGTCATGGCGAAGCACCCGGGTCGGAGCCTTGCCGCCGGACCCGCGCCGGGGCCCGGTCGGCTGCTCCTCCGTGCCGCCCGCCGTCGGCGGGGGCGCAGGGTCAGGTCAGGGTGTCCTCGACCTTGATCTGGCCGCCTTGGACGACCCACTTCTGGTTGGGGTGGTTGAGGCAGGTCCAGAGGCGGACGTTGGTGTTGTTGGCGCGGCTGTTGGTGGTGTCGAGGCAGACTTCGCGTCCGGTGCCGATGGTGTCCTCGACCTTGATGTGGCCGTTCTGGACGACCCACTTCTGGTTGGGGTGGTTGAGGCAGGTCCAGAGGCGGACGTTGGTGTTGTTGGCGCGGCTGTTGGTGGTGTCGAGGCAGACTTCGC
>NZ_JBFAOV010000044.1:0-23721 GCF_040675375.1 Nonomuraea sp. NPDC049607 | reverse complement strand
TTCGCGTCCGGTGCCGATGGTGTCCTCGACCTTGATGTGGCCGTTCTGGACGACCCACTTCTGGTTGGGGTGGTCGAGGCAGGTCCACAGGCGGACGACGGTGTTGTCGGCGCGGCTGTTGGTGGCGTCGAGGCACACCGGTGGGCCGGCCTGGGCGGCGTGAGCCGTGGAGGCGGCGGCCGGGGCGACGGCCACGGCCACCACGGCGACTGCGGACGTGGCCAGAAGGCGGGCGAGGGGGCTGACGGGCATGGGGACTCCTCCACGTTTGCGGGCCGGTAGTGCATACACAAAGTAGGCGTGCGATTACCGAGAGCGACCTATCGAGAAGGTGACGCCTTCCTGGCCCGTTGAGGCGGCGACGTCAGGAGAACCAGCTGCCGCCGAGCTCCTGGATGGTCCTGCTGCCCTTGGGGACGAGCAGCGCCTCGCTCAGTACGTTGTTGACGCTCTTGGCGTCGTTGAGCAGCGCGAAGAGGAAGAACATGCCGCCGTCCGCCGATCGGAAGCCGAAGACGGAGCCGTGGCCGGCGAAACCGACGTACATCCCCTTGTTGACCCGGGGGAACGCCTGGCGGCTGTAGCTGTTCCTGGCCAGGCGGTAGCCGGAGTCGCCTTCCTTCTTCTTCTCGCCGTTCCAGAAGTTCCGGTACTCCTCGGCCACGGCGCCCGCCACGGCGTCGTCCATGTCGGTGACGTACCCGTCGGCGTCGAGCAGCGGCCTGGGCATCCGCTGCCCCCAGTGCAGCGGCGTCACGACGGCCAGCCTGAAGGACTGCCCGGGGGAGCGGAAGAACGCGAGCACGTGCGGGCGGCTGTGGCCCTTGGTGTCCTTGTAGGTGGCCTGCGCGATGAACCAGTCACCGGCCGAGGGCTGCCGCTCCGGCCTGGGCAGGTAGATCGCCGGGGTGCCGGCCGGGTTGATCGGCTTGTGCGCCGGCCGCCATCCGAGGTCCTCCCGGCTGCGTTCGAGCACGCCCTCGTACAGGGCGCCCTCCATGAACAGCGCGTCGAGCCGGGCGTTCGACCGCCACCACTTGCGCTTCCCGAGCGTCGCGTTGTACGTGCCCAGCCACGTCCGCAGCGCCTGGCGGGCCTGGGGGACGGTGAGGGCGGCCCTGGTCGCGGAGGGGGTGGGGCTGCCGCTCACGGAAGGGGCGGCGCTCGGCGTCGGGGCCGGTGAGGCAGCGGGCGGCGGCGTGGGGGCGGGCCGGAGCGGCAGTCCGGGGATCGCGCCGCAGCCGGCCAGGCTCAGGACGAGAGCCACGATCAGCGGTATTGCGCGCACCGAGAATGCCCCCAAGACAGTGCAAAGACACGACAACGAGAACATATCGGAAATGCCGGGCAGGACGTTCGGGGCCGCCCGGGTCAAGGTCCGGCGGGAGGTGTCCGGTGTCGTGATCGCGACATGGCGGACAAACGGCACGTCCGACACCTGGCGCGCCGGGCACCCCGTCACCCACTCTCGTGTGCACTAGTTGTTGCTACGAGAGGTTTCACCCCCATGCACTGGTCCGCCCATGTGACGGTGGCAGGAGTCACCACCGCAGCCCTGCTGAGCTCCCCGTTATCCGCGGCCGCGGCCGCGCCCGAGCCCGCCGGCGGGAGCGTCCACCGCGTCACGCTGATCACCGGGGACGTGGTGACCGTCAGGGAGGCCGAGGCGGGCCGGCGCGCGGTCGAGGTGAAGCCCGGGCCGGGCCGGGAACGCATGGCGTTCAGCACCACCGAGGAGAACGGTGAGCTGCGGGTCCTGCCCAGCGACATCGTCCCCTTCCTGGCGGCCAAGCGGCTGGACCCGAGCCTGTTCTCGGTCACCCGGCTGATCGCCCAGGGGTACGACGACGCGAAGACGGACAAGCTGCCGCTGCTGTTCCTCTACGACGGCTCCGCGCCCAAGACCGCGACCGCGCCCGAGCTGGAGAGCGTCAACGGCCGGGCCGTCGCCGCCGACAAGCGCACGATCGGGCAGTTGTGGAAGTCGCTCGACGAGCCGCGGGCCACCCTGTCGCAGGGCGTGACGAAGATCTGGCTGGACGCCAAGGTCAAGGCCACGCTCGACCACAGCGTGCCGCAGGTGGGCGCGCCGGAGGCGTGGCAGGCCGGGTTCGACGGCAAGGGAGTCAAGGTCGCCGTGCTGGACACCGGCGTCGACGCCACCCACCCCGACCTGGCCGGACGCGTCAAGCAGAGCAAGGTGTTCACCGGCGAGCCGAGCGTCCAGGACGGCAACGGGCACGGCACGCACGTGGCCGCCACCATCGCGGGCGGCGACGGCAGGAAGGGCGTCGCCCCCGGCGCCGAGCTGATGGTCGGCAAGGTGCTCGGCGACGACGGCTCGGGCATGTTGTCCGGCGTCATCGAGGGCATGGAGTGGGCCGCCGCCGAAGGCGCGTCGGTGATCAACATGAGCCTCGGCGGCGGCGCGACCGACGGCACCGACCCGCTCAGCCTCGCCGTCGACACCCTCACCGAGCGCACCGGCGTGCTGTTCGTGGTCGCGGCGGGCAACGACGGCGCGGCCTACTCCATCGGCACGCCCGGCGCGGCGACCTCGGCGCTGACCGTCGGCGCGGTCGACGGCAAGGACGCGCTCGCGGAGTTCTCCAGCCGGGGCCCGCGCCTGGACGACGCGCCCAAGCCCGACCTCACCGCCCCCGGCGTGGCCATCGTCGCGGCCCGCGCGGCGGGCACCAGCATGGGCGAGCCGGTGGACGAGCGTTACACGGCCGCCTCCGGCACCTCGATGGCCACGCCGCACGTGGCCGGGGCCGCCGCGATCGTCAAGCAGCGCCACCCCGACTGGACGGCCAGGCAGATCAAGGACGCGCTGGTCGGCTCGGCCAAGCCCATCGCGGGCCAGCCGATCGACGACGCCGGCGCCGGCCGCCTGGACGTGGCCCGCGCGGTGCGCCAGGGCGTGACCGCGACCGGCGTGGTCGACCTCGGCAAGCACCAGCAGGGCGACGGCCCGGCCACGGCCGGGGGCACGATCACGTACACCAACGGCACGGCCGCGCCGGTCACGCTGGAGCTGGCCGCCACCCTCGAAGGGGCCGAGCTCAGCGCCAGGTCCGTGACGGTCGCGGCGGGCGGCACCGCCGACGTCAAGGTCACGGTGAACCTGGCGGCGCTCTCCTTCGGCCGGTACGGCGGGCTGGTCACCGCCACGGCGGGCGCGGAGCAGGTGCACACCACGCTGGCGCTGACCTGGAAGGGACCGCAGCACAAGGTCCGCTTCACCGCCATCGACGCCGCGGGCAACCGGACCGGCGCCGACACTCTGTCGATGTTCGGCGCGTCGCAGCTGGACGACGTCTTCACCTGGCTGCCCGAGGACGGGCTGACGGTGGAGGTGTCCGAGGGCACGTACATGACGCAGTCGCTCAACCTGGGCAGCGGCTGGGGCCGGATGCACCCGCGTGACGGCATGGTCGTCATCCCCGAGCTCAAGGTCGACCGCGACCTGGACGTGGTGCTCGACTTCCGCAAGACCACCCCGGTGACCATCAGGACGAAGGAACCCGCCGAGCAGGTGGGCATCTACACCTACTTCACCTATCGCGCGTTCGGCTCGCGCAAGATCTCCCAGGGCGTCATGAACTTCGACGTCATCGAGGGGCTCAACGTCTCGCCGACCCAGCCGGTACGTGACGGGTCGTTCGAGTTCGCCTCGCGCTGGCAGCTCGTCGCGCCGAAGCTCACCGCCCGGGTGCCCGGTGCGGAGTCGTTCCCGATGGGGTTCCTGGGCAGGTCGCCGGGCGTGGACGGGCGGCACATGTGGCGGCTCTCCGACGGGGCGGCCGGGTCCAAGGGCAAGGCCGCCGTCATCCGCAGCGAGGACATCGACTGGGCCGACCCGTCCGGGGCCGCGATCAAGGCGGGTGCGGCCGCCGTGGTCCTGGTGCTGCCCCCCGACGACGCGTTCGGGCACGGGTGGCGGCCGCTCGGCGCCGACCTGCCGATCCCGGCGCTGGTGGTCGCGAACGACGACGGGCGGCGGATGCTGGAGCGGATGACGAAGGGCAACGCCAAGCTGGAGGTCACCGGGCAGATGGACTCGCCCTACCTCTACGACGTCATGCAGGTCTCCGAGGGACGCGTGCCGGACAAGATCGTGTATGAGGTGAGCGACCGAAACACCGCCCGTGTCGACACGACGTATGCCGACAACGGGGGCTTCGCCTGGGCCAAGGAGCAGCGCTTCGGCTGGCGGCCCTGGCAGTCGTACTCGCTCGGCCAGCAGATGGAGACCCAGCGGATCGTCAAGACCCCGCTGCGCCGCACCGAGTACGTCAGCGCCAACGGCTCCTACTGGCAGCACCTCGTCAACCACCAGTACGTCTGGGACGACATGGGCCGGCTGCTCGACGGCATGACCGAGCAGCCGCGCACGTACCAGCCGGGCGCGCGGACCGGCGAGAGCTGGCACGCCCCGGTGGTCCGCCCGGCGATCCCCGCCTGGCTCAAGCCCTCCACCCGCGAGGGCGACACGATGGACCTCCGGATCCCCGAGTTCGTGGACTCCTCCGGGCACGTCTCCCGTGCGGGTGTCGACAACGACACCGCGTCGGCCCGGTTCTACCGGGACGGCAAGCTGGTGGCGGAGGGTGACGCCGCCTGGGGCGCGTTCCCCGCCGCGCCGCAGGAGGCCGCCTACCGGCTGGAGCTGTCCACCAGGCGCACCTCGGAGGAGTGGACCGCGGCGACCGCGACCGAGACGGCGTGGACGTTCCGCTCCAAGCCGGGCGACGGGGTGCTGCCGCTGCTGCAGATCGACTACGACGTGCGTCCGGAGCGCCCCGGTCTGGTGGGCTTCGCCGTACGGCATCAGGAGGGCGTCAGCGGAGCGCGCGCGAAGGAACTGAAGCTGGAGCTGTCGTACGACGACGGCGCGACGTGGCGGGCGCAGCCGGTGGTCGCGCTCGGCGGCGGACGCTACACCGCGGTCGTCCTGCGTCAGCACCCGTCGCTGCGGGTCACCGCCACCGACTCGGCCGGCAACTCGGTCCGCCAGACGGTGATCAAGGCCTACTGATCGGTCAGAGCCAGTTCTCGCGGGCGGCGTGCCAGGCCAGTTGCATCCGGGTCTGCGCACCCGCCCGCTCCATCAGGTAGGCGATCCTCCGTTGCACCGTACGCTGCGAGATCTTGAGCTGGGTGGCGATCGACTTGTCCGGAACGCCGGCGACCAGCAGCGACAGCAGGTAGAGATGGTCGGCGTCGAGCGGGCTGCCCGGGTTGGTGAGGCTGATCGGCGTGGCCCGCTCCCACAGGCTCTCGAACAGGGCCTTGAGGGCATCGAGCAGGCTGCTGGGCCTGATCAGCGCGGCGGTGAGCTGGGTCAGGCCGTCGGTGTGCTGGATGAGCGGGAGCACCCCGAGCTCGCCGTCCGCGATGATCATCCGTACCGGCAGGACGGGCAGCGCGCGGGCCTGCTCGCCCAGCGTGATGCCGTCGGCGAGGTTGACCAGCATGCCGGGCTCCTCCAGCAACGCCCCTTCGTAGATGACGCGGAAGCCGACGCCGCGCCGCAGCGCCGCCAGCTCCTCGGTGTTCTCCTGCGAGGTCATCGCCACGTGCCCGGCCCGGCAGAGGCTGAGCACCTCGTGGCGGGCGCCGTCCTGGAGCAGGCGGAGCTGCTCGCGCAGGGCCGTACGGCTGGTGATCACCTCGATGAGCTGCGCCGCCTCGCGGCGCCGCGCGTGCGCGAGATACTCTCCCGTGAGCTGCTCCATGACGTGGCGCGCCCGGTCGATCTCGGCCTGCCGCCGGTGCAGCCGGGCCGCGAGCGCGACGTCGGGCGCGACCGCCGTGAACCGGCCCGGATCTCCCGGCACGGCCCGCGCCAGCCCCTTGGCCAGCAGCGAGCCGAGCGCCTGCCGCGCGACCTCGACCGCCACGCCCAGCTCCTCAGCCAGGGCGTCGGACTCGACCTCGGTGGTCCTGACCAGCAGCCGGTAGGCGGCTTCCTCCTCCGCGCCCAGCCCCGCCGCGCTCAGCATGTGCCGCTCACGACCCGATCCCGATTCACCCGGCCATTGTAGGGAGCAGCCGCCGGCTAGTGGCGGGCTCCTCCCGGCAGGACGACGGCCGCCAGGCCCGGGACGTCGAACAGCGGACGGCGGCCCGAAGGGGAGACGGCCTCCAGCTTCTGCCGCCCACGGGCCTGGTCCTGGGGAACCTGGACGACGGCGAAGCCGCCGTCCACCGGTCCGACCGGGAACTGGCCGGACGGCAGCGGCAGGCGGCCCACCTGCCTGCCCGTGACGTCGAACTCCAGGACCGCGATCCGGTCGCCGGAGTACTCCAGGGTGTAGACGCGCTCGCCGCGCACCTGGACGGTCAACCCGTGGTCCGCGTCGGCGAGCACTCCCGCCCCGGACGTCAGGGTGAGGGCACGGCCGGTGTCCGCCTGCGTCAGCGTGACGCGTTTGAGCGGCCGCCTGTCGTGACGGGCGACGTCGAGGAGGAGCGGCTCGCCGGAGGGCAGCAGGCCGACCGGCTCCTGCCCGCGCGGCAGGTCCAGCGCGCCGGCGCGGCCGCCGGGGAACTCCAGCGCCTGATACGAACGCACGTCCCCGCTGGCGTGGTACCCGACGATCAGCCGCCGGGAGTCCGCGGACCAGGCCCATGGGCTGTACGCGCTGTCCGCGTCGCCGCCGGTCGGCGGTTCGAGTCTGTGCACCGCGCCGCCCAGCAGGTCCCTGACCTCGTACCCGCCGTCGGCGGGCCGTCCGAGCCAGCGGCCGTCGGGGGAGAGCGTGAGGTTGCCCGGCGGGCTGACGGTCCGCTCGCCCAGCAGGTACTGCCGGCCGTCCGCGAGCAGCAGGAAGGTGGGGCACCGCGACGGGCAGGCGGTGTACACCAAGGCGCCCCGGCCGACCGGGCCGGTGGAGGGCAGCGTCGGCGCCTGGGCGGGCGGCTCGACGGCGTACGCCGGTGACGCCACGATCACCGCGGCGTCCGGCTCGGCGGGGGAACGCGCCTGGCAGGCGGCGACCCCGCCGACGATCATCATGAGGGCGGCCGAGGCCCCGCCGAGAGCCCGGTTCATGAGCGCACACCTCCGCCTCAGACCGCGGCACCCCACAGTGCCAGCCCCAGCAGCAGGACCAGGGCGGCCCTGCCGAACGTGCGGGCCGAGGCCCGCTCCGCCGAGCCGAAGCACAGGCAGGGAGCCGCCTGTTCGCCCATGACCAGGAGATACGTCTGGGCCGCCGTGAACGACAGGCCCAGGCACGTCCCCGCCACGCCCACGACCAGGTCGTCGGCGAGGAAGGAGAAGGCGGCCAGCGCGGCGAGCGCCTCCACGGTCACCACCGTGAAGGCGCCCACCTGGGCGGTCCGTCCATGCAGCCCGAAGGTCGCCAGGCTGCTCCGGAAGGCGCCGAAGTCGCGCGCCTTCCCGAGCACCGCCAGCGCCAGGACGACGCCCAGCCCGTAGCGGGCGACGAAGGCGATCACCCGGTCACCCGATCACCAGCAACGCCATCATGGGCAGCGCGAGAACGACGAACAGGACCTTCATCTTCGGCAGCGTGAAGGAGAACGCCGTGTCCGCCTGCATCCTGTCCCGCGCCAGGGCGAAGGTCAGGAGCATCATCGCCCGCGCCGCCGCGAAGCCGACGCCCGCGAGGAGCGCCTCCTCCCAGGACGCCAGGAACAGGATCGCGACCGCCATGATGTGCGGCAGCCCCGTCGGAGAGTACGTGCGCATCCCCGTGCCCATCTCGGCGCCGAACTGCACGGCGCCCCAGAAGGGAATTCTGGTGACGAACTGCGGCACGAGCCGCGCGTTCTGGAGCAAGGGGAAGGACAACACGTCCAGCTCGCGCAGCAGGAAGATCACCGCGGTCACGGCGACCAGGATCTGCAGAACCACTGCCGGGAACGGAGCCCGCAGCACGGAGCCGAGGACCACCAGCACGAACGTGACGGCGCCCGCTCCCACGAACAATCCGGCGATGAAGCCGGCGACATCAGCACCCCGCCGGACCGACGAGGACAGCACCCAGGCGCTGTTCAGGCTTCAAACGGAGCCCGAGAGGGAGAAGCCGGCGACGAGGGCGGCCACCAGCCAGGTGAAGCCCTTCGTGTCCCCGCCCGCAACCCTCGAATACAGCACCAGGGCCTCCGCCGCCGCGATCAGTGCCAGACCGGGCACCAGCAGGCGGACGGACGTTCTGGTGGCGGAGTCGCTCATGGACCCGGGTCAGATGGCCGTGCGGCAGATGGAGAAGCGGGAGACGTTGCCGCCGCCGCAGTCGTGGTACTCGTACCAGCCGTCGGAGCACATGCGGCGGGTGCTGGTGGTGCCGCCGCCGTACCACTTCCAGGCGTTGTTGCCGTCACAGCTGGAGGGGTTGTGGGTGTACCGGAGGTTGTAGCAGGTGCCGGACGCGCCGTCGTTGCGGTGCCACGAGCCGGAGCAGTTGCCCGAGTAGAGCGCGGACGAGGGCACGCAGACGGAACCGGCGTCGGCGAAGCCGTGGCAGGTCTCCCACACGGCGTAGGCGGCGGCCGTCGCGCCGCGCGGCTTCGACCAGGGCAGCAGGTCGAGAACGCCCAGCCCCGTCGCCACCGCGGCGCCGGTGGCCAGGCCGAGCACGCGCCGCCTGCTCCAGCCTTCCCGCTTGGCGCCGACGAGCGTCGGCAACGCCTGCTCGGGCATCTCCTCGGCGCTGGGTATCTGGTCGAGTATCGAGGTCCGCTTCTCTGCCTTCACAGCTTCACTTCCTTCTTGTTCGCTACCGCTCGCTCGACGATCTCCGTGAGCGCCTCTCCCGACCCCACCGGGGCCGTGAACACCGCGACGCCGTTCTCGTCCACGACGAGCAGGGCCGGGGCGTACGGCACGCTCGTCGCGCGCCAGATGGCCGGGTCCTTGATGACCCGGATGGAGTCGGGAAGGGACTTGTCAAACCCGGGGTCGTCGGACAACACGGTGAACGACAGGTCCGAGGGAAGGCCGGCCGCCATCGCGGCGGCAGCAAGCAGGACGTCGTCGCAGATGGGGCAGCGACGGTTGACCTTGATCACCATGGTCGTGGCACCGGGGACGGCCAGCGCGTTCGCCCGGGCCTCGGGGCCCGCGGCGGCGAAGCGTACGCCGACGCCGTTGTAGGTCGCCAGTTCGAGTTCGCGTACCCGGCGGTAGAGTCCGGCGCCCGCCGCGAACAGCAGGGCGACCAGGACGGCCAGGATGATGACCACTGCGGTCATCGGTTCCACGTCAGGCCCGCCACTCGACGCGCTTGACCTTGTTCAGGAAGTCGGCGGCGGTCTCGGGGGTGCCCGCCGCGGCGCGGGCGGCCAGCCCGGCCTTGTTGTAGCTCGGGGCGTTCCAGGGGTGCAGGGTGACGATCGCGGTGTCGGTGACCAGCAGGAACGGCGTCGCCTGGTCCGTGGGAGGCGCGGGCAGCCGCCACAGCTCACCCGAGGGCGCGCCGAAGCCCCGCCACTTGGGGATCCGGTTGATCCCCGCCTGCTTCGGCTCGACCGTCATGGTCCCGACGCCCGCGATCGAGATCGCGTAGAGCTCCATGGAGACGTCGAAACGCCGGCCTCCGTCGGTCGTCATGCCCTCGGGGGTGTCGTGCCACGCCACGCGGCTGAACATGTCGACGATGTCGGCCGACTCCCACTCGGGGGCGTAGAAGAGCCCGTGGGCCATGTGCCACGGGCCGAGCCAGGCCGCCCACCTGGCGTCGGACGGGTCCTCGCAGTCGTAGACGACGACCTCTCCGCCGGCCAGCGAGAAGCGCTCACGCTCTCGCCCGCGGACCGAGTTGACGCCTGCCGTCAGGGAGGACAGGGGAGCCAGTTCGAGTCCCCAGGTTTCCGCGGTTGTCTTCCGCGCCCCGTACTTGGGGGTGTAGCGGACGTGACCGGTCCAGGAGGCCAGCGAGGCGGCCTCGGAGTCCTCGACTTCGAGATGGAGGAAGGCGTTCTTGACGGTCCGGAAAGAGGATAAATGCGCCATTAAGCCCTAGCCTTTCATGGCAGTTCGCGGGGCCGCGCTTGATCATTCGGAGCGAAGCCTTACATGCGCGATCACCCGGGTCAATAGACAAGATCGCCTCGCTTTTCCGCCGGAGAATTCGGAACGTTCCCAAGGCGGGAGGCCGGTCGGGCGGGCTCGGAAAAGACGGCCTGACCAGCACCGGAAGGCCGTTCATTGAATGGTCATACCAAGTTCACCGGCCTCTCGCGGGCGGCCCGGCGTGATCCCTTCTCGCCGGACGGACCGCGTCCGTGTGATCATGGACTTGGGTTCGGCTCTTCCGGAAATAGTTGAAATGACAGCCATTCCTCCCATGACCGGAATCCGGCCTCGTTCTGGCGCCGTGCGCACCGGGAATCAGCCGGGCACGCGTGACCCGTCCCCCCGTCCACGAAGGGAATTCCATGACCGTCGACGATCGGGCTCCCAGTTCCGCCCGCATCTACAACTACCTGCTGGGCGGTACCGACAACCATCCGGTGGACCGGCAGGCGGCCGAGGCGTTCAAGACGCGGCTGCCCACGATCGAGGCCGCCGCCCGGGCCAACCGCGGCTTCGTCCTGCGGGCCGCCCGCGCGATGGCCGAGGCCGGCGTCCGGCAGTTCCTCGACATCGGGTGCGGCCTGCCGATCGAGCCGAGCGTCCACGGCGTGGTCCGCGAGGTCCACCCGGACGCCCGGGTCGTCCGCGTCGACAACGACCCCGAGATCGCCCCCGCGCGGCAGGCTCTCGCGGACGCGCCCACCGTCTTCGGCGACCTGCGCGACCCCGCCGCGATCCTGAACGATCCGGTCGTGACCGGGCTCGTCGACTTCGGCGAGCCCGTGGGCGTCATCACCGTCGCCGTCTGGCACTTCGTCCCCGAGGACGAGGCGGTCGAGTACGCGGCGACCCTGCGTGCGGGTCTCGCGTCCGGCAGCCATCTGGCGATCAGCCATGTCTGCGCGGACACCGTCCCGGAGCCCGCCCAGGGAGCGGGGAAGGCCGTCTACGCGCGGACGGCCAACCCGGTGCGTGCGCGCACGGAGGCCGAGATCCGGGCCTTCTTCGACGGGTTCACCCTCCTCGACCCCGGGCTGGTGCCGCTGGGCGACTGGCGGCCGTACGACGGCGACCCCTATCCCGAGCACGCCACCGAGTCCCTCGCCGGAGTCGGCCGGAAATAGGCTCAGGGACATGGCCGACCCCATTCTCGTGCTGAACACGGGATCCTCCTCCATCAAGTACGAACTCGTGGACCCGCACACCCGTACGCGCGCCGCCAGAGGGCTGGTCGAGCGAGTCGGGGAGGAACGCGGACGGCTCACGCACCGCAACGGGCAAGGCCCGCCGTACGTCCTGGAGCGTTCCTTCCCCGGCCACGCCGAGGGGCTGGAGGCGATGCTGGAGGCGTTCGCCGCCGCGGGCCCCGACCTGGCTCCGACCGCGGTCGGGCACCGGGTGGTGCACGGCGGCACCCGGTTCGCCGCGGCCACGCGCATCGACGACGAGGTCATCGCCGCCATCGAGGAACTGGCCCCGCTCGCCCCCCTTCACAATCCGATCAACCTGACCGGCATCCGGCTGGCGCTCAAGGTGTTCCCCGACGTGCCGCAGGTGGCCGTGTTCGACACCGCGTTCCACCGGACGCTGCCGCCCGAGGCGTACACGTACGCGGTGCCGCGCGAGTGGCGTGAGCAGGGCGTGCGGCGTTTCGGCTTCCACGGCACCTCGTGCGCGTACGTCTCCCGCCGCGCGGCCGCCGTGCTGGGCCGCGACCTCGCCGGCCTCAACCTGATCGTGCTCCACCTGGGCAACGGCGCCAGCGTCACCGCCGTCTCCGGCGGGCGCAGCGTCGACACGTCCATGGGCATGACGCCGCTGGAAGGGCTGGTCATGGGCACCCGATCCGGCGACGTGGACCCGGCCCTGGCCGCCTACCTCGCCCGTACCGGGGGCCTGGACGCCCAGCAGGTGGAGCACGCGCTCAGCCACCGGGGCGGCCTGCTCGCGCTCACCGGGTCCGGCGACATGCGCGAGGTGCGCGCCCGCGACGACGACGAGTCCCGGCTGGCCCTGGAGATCTACGCCCGGCGGATCCGCAAGTACGTCGGCGCCTACCACGCGCTGCTCGGCTGCCGGGTGGACGCGATCGTGTTCACCGGCGGCGTCGGCGAGCACGACGCCGCCACCCGGGCCGCCTCCCTGGCCGGGCTCGACCGGCTCGGCATCGCCGTGGACCCCGCGCTCAACGCGGCGGGCTCGGCCGGTGAGCGCGCGGTGTCCGTCCCCGGCGCCGAGGTGCCCGTCCTGGTCATCCCCACCGACGAGGAGTGGGAGATCGCCCACCAGACGTTCGCGCGGCTGACCTCGTCCTGACGACGGGCGCTCGGCCGAAGGACCAATGGCCCTGCCGTCCGGGACTTCCTCCTCCGGCGCCGCGCCGCCGCCCGTACGAGGGTGGCGGTGAGAGCTTCGACCGGTGAAGGAGATGCTGATGAGCACTCACGTCGTCGTCGGTGTGGACGGGTCCGTCCCGGCGACCGAAGCGGTGGAATGGGCGGCCGCCGACGCGCGGCGGCGCGGCCTGGACCTGCGTCTCGTGCACGTGGGCCCGCAATGGCTGCACGAGGGGGACGCCGGGCACTGCGCCCGCGCGCTGGAGGAGGCCGCCGGCCGGGCCCGCGCGGTGGCGGACGGCGTCAAGGTGACGACGGAGGTGCTGTCCGGGAACGTGGTCGAGGAGCTGATCCGCGAGTCGGCGGCGGCCGACGCCCTGGTACTGGGCAGCCGGGGGCTCGGCGGGTTCGCCGGGATGATGGTCGGTTCGGTGAGCCTGGCGGTGGCCGGGCACGCGGCGGGGCCGGTCGTCGTCGTCCGCACGGCCGGGGCGGCCGGGGCGGCCGGGGCGTCCGGGCACGGCACGGTGGTGGTGGGCCACGACGGCTCGGACGACTCGCGGGCGGCCATGGAGTACGCCGTCGAGCAGGCCAGGGCCCGCCACGCGCGGCTCCATGTGGTCTCGGCCTGGCAGCTGCCGGTGTTCTCGCCGTACGCCGTCGCCTACAGCGGCCTGGTCGAGGACGTGGTGCGCGAGGAGCAGGCGGCGGCGCGCGAGCGCGTGACGCCCTGGCGGCAGGCCAACCCCGACCTGGTGATCACCGACGAGCAGCCGTGCGCGCACCCGGTCTCGGCCCTGATGGACGCGGCCGCGACGGCCGACCTGGTCGTGGTGGGCTCGCGCGGCCGGGGCGGGTTCGCCTCCGCCGTGCTCGGCTCGGTCGGCCACGGCGTGCTGCACCACGTGACCTGCCCGGTCGCGGTGGTCCGCCCTCGCCAGGAAGACCGGGCATGAACAGCCTGACGACGGCGGGACAGGTCATGAGCCGCGTCCTGGTGGCCGTCGAACCCCAGGAGTCCCCGCTGATGGCGTGGGAGCTGATGCGCCGGGCCGGCGTGCACCACCTGCCGGTCGTCGACGGAGGGCACCTGCTGGGCATCCTGACGCGTGAGCAACTGGCCGCGTCCTGGTCCGGCGGGCCGCAGGAGCAGGCCGGGCGCGAGGTGCGGGAGCTCCTGGGCGGCGTCCGTACGCCCAGGGTCGGGCCGGGCACCCCGCTGGGCAGGGTCGCGGCCGTCATGCTCGACGCCGACGTGGACGCGGTGCCCGTGCTGTCCGACGACGGCCTGGTCGGCCTGATCACCGCCCGGGACGTCCTGGCCGCGGTCGCCGGACGGATCGAGCCGCCGCACGAGCCGACCGAGGTGATGACCGGGATGTTCCACCTCGAACCGATCCTGCCGGAACGGCGGGAATCGTGCCGGTCGTCGAAGAGCTGGCGGGAGGCGTGAGATGAAGGCCCTGGTCGTCTACGAGTCCATGTACGGCAACACCGAGCGGATCGCCCAGGCCGTGGCCGAGGGGCTGGCCACCCGGATGCGGGCCGAGGTGGCGGAGGTCGGCTCGGCCCCCGGGCACGTGGGCGGCGAGGTCGCGCTGCTGGTGGTGGGCGGGCCGACGCACGCCTTCTCCATGAGCCGCGCCTCCACCCGCGACTCGGCCGCCCAGCAGGCGGGCGGGCCGCTGGTGTCGCGCGGCAGGGGCGTGCGGGAGTGGCTGGCCACGCTGAGCACGTCGTCGGCCGGGCTCTGCTCGGCGGCGTTCGACACCCGCGTGGCCAGACCCCGGCTGCCGGGCTCGGCGGGCCGGGCGGTGGCCAAGCGGCTGCGCCGCCTCGGGGTCCGGCTCGTCGTGCCGCCGCGCGGCTTCTACGTGGCCGGCACGCAGGGGCCGCTGGTGCCGGGGGAGCTGGAGCGGGCCAGGCAGTGGGGCGAGAGCCTGGCCGCGTCCGTCCGGGTCCCGGCCTCCTGACCAGCCGCCGGGCGCCGGGTCACCGGCGCGGCGCCGCCCCGGGCGTCGGGGACGGGTGCAGGATGCGGTCCAGGCGGGCGGCGGCGTACCCGAGCGTGGACAGCGCGAGGACGATCAGCAGGTCACCCGGCGGCAGCGGCCGGGTGCCGAGCAGCTCGCGCAGCGGCGGCAGGTAGATCCCGGCCAGTTGCAGGACGAGCGCGCCCGCCACGGCGAGCAGCAGCATCGGGTTGGCCAGCGTGCCGGGCCGGGTCCGGGTGCCCAGCGCCACGCCGAGCTGGGTGGCGCCGAGCGCGAAGAAGGCCATGCTCTGCCAGTGCCGCCCGGTCAGCGACCCCCAGACGGCCACGCCCAGCGTGACGGCGGTGAGCACGACGGCGATGCGCACGACCCGCTGCCACAGGCCCGCCCCCATGATGCTCTGGCCGGGTGGCCTGGGCGGCTGCGACATGGTTCCCGGTACGGTCGGCTCCCCGCCCAGCGCCACGCCGGGCAGGCCGTGGGTGAGCAGGTTGATCCAGAGGATCTGGGCGGGCAGCAGCGGGAGCGGCAGCCCCACGAACGGGCCCAGCACCATCACCGCGATCTCGGCCGTGCCGCCCGACAGGCCGTAGACCAGGAAACGGCGGATGTTGGCGTAGACCCGGCGGCCCTCCTCGACGGCCGCGACGACGGTGTCCAGGTTGTCGTCGGCGAGCACGAGGTCGGCGGCCTGCCGGGCGACCTCGGTGCCACGTTTGCCCATGGCCACCCCGATGTCGGCGCGGCGCAGCGCCGGGCCGTCGTTGACGCCGTCGCCGGTCATCGCCAGGACCTCGCCCCGGCCGCGCAGGCCCTCGATGATGTCGAGCTTCTGCTCGGGAGTGGCCCGCGCGTAGACGCCGGCCGGGCCCGCGGCGAGCGCGCCGGGCTCGCGGCAGTCGACCACCCGCTCGGCGGGGCCGATGATGCCCAGGTCGACGGCGACGGCGCGGGCGGTGCCGGGATGGTCGCCGGTGATGAGGACGGGCCTGATGCCGGCCCGTTCGCAGTCGGCCACGGCCGCCGCCGCGGCGGGGCGCGGCGGGTCCAGGATCGCGACCAGCCCGAGCAGCGACAGCCCCTCCTCCCGGACGGGGTGGGGGAGGGCGTCCAGGTCGGCGCTCGCGACCGCCAGCACGCGGTAGCCGTCCCGGGCGTACCGGTCGGCGCGTTCGGCGGCGCTCGCCCGTGACGCCGGATCGTCGGCCAGCACGTCCGGGCGCAGCAGCGCTTCCGGGGCGCCCTTGCAGATCAGGCGGACGCCTCCCTGCGGCAGCAGGTGCGCCGTGCTCATCCGCTTGCGGTCGCTGTCGAAGGGCAGCTCGGCGACTCTGGGGAGACGTTCCTGGAGGCGCTCGCGGTCGAGGCCGAGGCGGGCGGCGGCGGCCAGCAGCGCGGCCTCGGTGGGGTCGCCCAGCGCCGTCCACTCCTCGCCCGCCTCCTGGGGTGGGCGCAGGCGCGCGTCGTTGCACAGCGCCGCGGCGCTCAGCAGCTCGGCGAAGGCGCCGGGGTCCCGGTCGGTGACGAGTTCGCCGTCGGGCGCGTAGCCGGAACCGGTGACGGCGGCCTCCGCCGCCGGGGTCCACACGTGCCGGGCGACCATCCGGCCCTCGGTGAGGGTGCCCGTCTTGTCGGTGGCGAGCACGGTCACCGAGCCCAGCGTCTCGACGGCGGGCAGGTTGCGGACGAGCGCGTCGCGGGCCGCCATCCGGCGGGCGCCCAGGGCCAGGCTCAGGGTCACCACCGCGGGCAGCGACTCGGGCACGGCGGCGACCACCAGGCTGATCGCGGTCACCACCATCAGCTCGACCGGCTGGCCGCGTACCAGGCCCAGGACCAGCACCAGCGCCGACAGCAGCACCGCCACCCCGGCCAGCAGCCGTCCGACCCCGGCCAGGCGGCGTTGCAGCGGCGTGAGGCCGGCCCCCTTGACCATGAGCGCCGCGATGCGGCCGCTGGCGCTCGCCGCGCCGATCGCGGTGACCACCGCCCGGCCCCTGCCGCGGGCCACGACGGTTCCCGAGGAGACCGCCGCGCCGGCGATCTTGTCCACCGGGACCGACTCGCCCGTCAGGGCCGACTCGTCGACCAGCAGCGCCGCCGACTCCACCACCTCGGCGTCGGCCGGGACGATGTCGCCCTCGGCGAGCACCAGGAGATCTCCCACCACGACGTCGCCCGCGGGGATCTGCCGCTGGTGGCCGTCCCGTACGACGCGCGTCTCGGGGGTGGCGAGCTCGGCCAGGGCCGTGATGGCGTGGTCGGCGCGCACCTCCTGCGTCACGCCGACGGCGGTGTTGACCACGATCACCAGCGCGATCACCGCGGCGTCGGTCCAGTCGCCGGTGCTGATCGTCAGCGCCGCCGCGACCAGCAGCACGATGATGAGCGGATCCCTGAGCTGCGTGACGACGCGCCGCCACAAGGGGGTGGGCGGTTTGCGCGGCAGCAGGTTGGGGCCGTCGCGTTCCAGGCGGACGGCCGCCTCCGCCGACGACAGGCCAGAGGACGAGGGCGTCACGTGGGTGTCCTTCCTGCCCGCCGTGGCCTACGGGTCGGCGGAGTCGCTGCAAGGTGTCTCAGGATCTAGTCTTCGCCCTGGTCAGGGCCGTAAACGTGCCGGTCCGGCGGGGCGGCGCCGCGTTGGCGTCGGCGTTGGACGGGTTTGCCGTTGTCTTGGGCGAGGGCCTGGTAACCCAGAACCAGGAGGAGACGAGCGGGAAGACCGGAACATGAACGGGAAGGACGCGCTGGACGTCACGGCCGCGGCCGGGCTCCCGGTCGAGGAGGTCGTGGCCCGGCTGGACGGCACGACCGGCGGCCTGACCCAGGCCGAGGCGGAGCGCCGCCTGGCGGTGGTGGGCCCCAACTCCCTGCGCACCCACCGGGCCAGGCGCGTCGCGGTGCTGGCCCGCCAGCTGCGCTCGCCCCTGCTGATCCTGCTGGCCGTCACCGCCGCCGCGTCGTTCTTCCTCGGCGAGTCGTCGGACGCGCTGATCATCGGCGTGATCCTGGCGGTCTCGGTCGGGCTGGGCTTCTTCAACGAGTACCGGGCGGAGAAGGCGGCCGAGGCGCTGCACACCCAGATCCGGCACCGCTGCCTGACCCTGCGGGACGGCCGTCCCCGGCTGGTGGACGTGGTCACGCTGGTCCCGGGCGACGTCGTCACGCTGCGGCTGGGGGACATCGTCCCGGCCGATCTGCGGCTGGTCTCGACGGCGGGGCTGGAGTGCGAGGAGTCGGTGCTTACGGGCGAGTCGCTGCCCGTGGCCAAGGCCGTCCGGCCCGTCGGTCCGGGCACGCCGCTGGCCGAGCTGTCCGCTTGCGCGCTGATGGGCACCGTCGTGCACGCCGGGTCCGGCACCGGCGTGGTGGTGGCCACCGCCGGACGGACCGAGTTCGGGCGCATCGCGCTCCAGCTCGGCGAACGCCATCCGGACACCGAGTTCCAGATCGGGCTGCGCAAGTTCTCCATGCTGCTGGTCCGCGTCGCCGCCGCGCTCACCGCCGGGATCTTCGTCATCAACCTCGTCCTGCACCGCCCGGTGCTGGACGCGCTGCTGTTCTCGCTGGCGATCGCCGTCGGCATCTCCCCCCAGCTCCTGCCCGCCGTCGTCTCGACCAGCCTGGCCGCCGGCACCCACCGGCTGGCTCAGCACCGGGTGCTGGTCAAACGGCTGGTCTGCATCGAGGACCTGGGCGACATCGACGTGTTGTTCACCGACAAGACCGGAACCCTGACCGAGGGCCGGATCAGCTTCATGCGCTCGCTCGGGCCGGACGGCCGGCCCGACGACCAGGTGCTGGAGCTGGGCCTGCTGTGCAACGAGGCCGTCCTCGACGGCCAGGACGGTGAGACGGGCCGCACGGCGAGCGGCAACCCCCTGGACGTCGCCCTGTGGGAGGCGCCCGCCGCCGCCCTCCGACCCGGGCCGACCAGCCGTCGCCTGGCCGTCGTGCCTTTCGACCACGAACGGCGGGCGGCCTCGGTGCTGGTCGAGGACGACGACGGCCGGATGATCATCACCAAGGGCGCCCCGGAGGCCGTGCTGGCGCGCTGCGCCGCCGTCGGCGACCGGGCCGGGGCCGTGCTGGAGGCCGAGTTCGCCGCGGGCAACCGCGTGGTCGCGGTCGCCACCCGGCGGCTGTCCGGCGCCGCCGCCCGCCAGGCGACCCTCACCCCGGCCGACGAGCACGACCTGACCTTCCGCGGCCTGCTGGTCTTCCTCGACCCGCCCAAGGCCGGCGCCTCGCGGGCGCTGGAACGCCTGGCCGGGCTCGGCATCACCGTCAAGGTCCTCACCGGCGACAACCCCGCGGTCGCGGCCAAGCTGTGCGCCGACCTCGGCCTGCCCGGCGGCCGGGTGCTGACCGGGCAGGACGTCGAGGCCGCCGACGACGTCCGGCTGGCCGCGCTCATCGAACAGGCCGTCGTGTTCGCCCGCGTCAGTCCCGAGCACAAGGCGCGGATCGTGCGCGTCCAGCGGCGCAACGGCCTGGACGTGGCCTTCCTCGGCGACGGCGTCAACGACGCCCTCGCGCTGCACGCCGCCGACGTGGGCATCTCCGTCGACGCGGCCACCGACGTCGCCAAGGACGCCGCCGACGTGCTGCTGCTGGAGAAGAACCTCGACATCCTGGCCGACGGCGTCACCCAGGGCCGGCAGATCTTCGCCAACACCATGAAGTACGTCCTGATGGGCACTTCCAGCAACTTCGGCAACATGTTCTCCGCCGCCGCGGCCTCGGCGTTCCTGCCGTTCCTGCCGATGCTGCCCTCCCAGATCCTGCTCAACAACCTGCTCTACGACTCCAGCCAGCTCGCCATCCCCACCGACAACGTCGACCCCGAGCAGCTGCGGCGCCCGTCCCGCTGGGACGTGTCGTTGATCCGGCGGTTCATGCTGTTCTTCGGCCCGATCAGCTCGGTGTTCGACTTCGTCACCTTCGCGGTCATGCTCGGCGTCTTCCACGCCGGGCCGCCGCTGTTCCGCACCGGCTGGTTCGTCGAGTCCCTGGCGACCCAGGTGCTGGTGGTCTTCGCCATCCGGACCAGGCGCGTGCCGTTCTTCCGCAGCCGTCCGAGCGTCCCCCTGCTGATGGCGGCCCTCGGCGTCGTGGCCCTCGGCGCGGTCATCCCGGCCACCCCGCTCGCCGCCGTCCTGGGCTTCCAGCCGCTGCCCGGCCCCTTCTTCGTCGCGCTGGGCCTGATGGTGGCCGCCTATCTGGCCCTCATCGAGTTCGGCAAGCGCCGCTTCTACCGGGCCGCACCGCAGGCCCTCGCCGGTGGCGGGCGTACCGCCGCCCATCGCACGCACCGCAGGGCCCACCGTTTCAGTACGGCCGCCCGCGAGCGGCGCCGGACCCGCGCGGCCGGAAAAGGAGGACCAAGGTCCCGTCAAACAGGGCCGCTCCAGCGTGGTCGGCCGGCTCGCGGGGAGATGAGCCCTGGGGACGACTGAAGGGACCACGGACTTGGATCGCATCGTGCTCGGCTACGACGGCTCGGACTTCTCCGTGCAGGCCCTGGACTGGGCGCTGGACGAGGCCGAGCTCAGGAACCTGCCGCTGACCGTCGTCCACGCCTGGCAATGGCCGTACGGCGACGCGGACGAGGAGGCCAAGGCCCACCTGCGCAAGGCGGCCGAGCACGTCCTGTGGCACGGCGCCGAGTGCGCCCGCTCCACCAGCTCGGGCATCCGCGTGGAGACCGACCTGTACGAGGGCCCGGCCGCCCAGCGCCTGGTGGAGCTCTCCGGCCGGGCCGCGCTCCTCGTGGTCGGCTCCCGGGGGCTGAGCGCGCTGCCCAGGGCGGTGGTCGGCTCGGTGGCCGGGTACGCCGCCGCCCACGCCGAGTGCCCGGTGATCGTCGTACGCGGCCCGGGACCGCTGCCCAAGGCCACCCGGCCGGGCCCGGTCGTCCTGGCCGAGCGGGAGCCCGAGGCGCCGATCGTCGAGTTCGCGTTCGCCGAGGCGGCCCTGCGCGGGCTGTCCCTGGTGGCCTCCGCCGACCTGGGGGAGTGGCCGGCCCGCCACCCGGACGTCCGCATTGAGCCGGGCGAGGCCCACGAGCGGGCCACCCTCGTCGTCGTGGGCCGGCCGCGGGCCGCGCACCTCGGCACCGCGAGTTCCCTCCCGCAGCACGCGCCCTGCCCCGTCGCCGTCGTGCCGGGGGACCACCCCCGGCCGTGAGTCAGCCGGACGGCGACGGCACCACGGCCACCGGGCACACCGCGTGGTGCAGCACGCCGTGGCTGACCGACCCCAGCAGCGCCGAGGCGAACCTGCCCAGGCCACGCGAGCCCACCACGACCAGGTCGGCCGAGGAGGAGGCGTTCCTGAGCGCGGCCACGGGATGGTCGCAGCGCTGGTCGTCGACGATCCGCACGTCCGGGTGCGCCTCCCGCCAGGGAGCCGTCTCCTGGGCGGCGACCCGGGCCCGGTCCTGGAAGTCCTCGTTCAGCATGTTGTAGGCGGCCGCGTACGACGACAGGATCGGCGGCTGCCAGGCGAAGAGCACCAGGAGCTCGGCGTCCTGGGCGCGCGCCTGCGTCACGGCGTACTCCATGGCCGGGCGCGAGTGCGGCCCGTCGTACCCGACCACGACTCTGCCGTGCCGCACGGTGGCGGCCTCGCGGACGACGACGACCGGCCGCGCGGCGTGCCCGGCCAGCGCCAGGCTCGTCGAGCCGAGCACCATGCCGGCGAAGCTGCCCACCCCCCTGCTGCCCACCACCAGGCTGTCGGCCTCGGCCGACTCCCGTACCAGGTCGGCCACCACCGGGCCGGGCAGCATCTCGGTGCCGATCCCGATGCCGGGCGCCAGGCCGCGCGCCCGGTCGGCCGCCGCCTCCAGCATCCCGGCGCAGTACTCGACGATCCCGGCGTCCCGCGACCACTGCTCGCACACGTGCACCAGGCGCAGGTCCAGTGAACGCCTGCGGGCGTCCGCGGCGGCCCACTCGACCGCCGCCAGCGAAGGCGGCGACCCGTCCACCCCCGCGACGATCCGTCCGGCCATCTCGTCCGTCTCCTCTCGTGTCATCCCGGCGGCAGCCGCGGGCTCAGGACGGCCCCGGGGGTCACCGCGACCGGGCACCTGGCCTCCAGCAGCGCGGCCTGCGTCACCGCTCCGAGCAGCAGGCAGGGAGGGGCCTCGTTGCCCCGGTTGCCGAGCACGAGGAGCGTGGCGTCCTTGGAGGCGTCGACCAGGACGCGCTGGGGGCGTTCGGTCAGGAACTCGGTGACCACCGTCACCTCGGTGCGCCTGCGGGCCAGGTGGGAGACGACCTCGCGGAAGCGGTTCTCCGCGCCTCTGCGCAGCGCGTGCGAGTCCACGAAGGGCAGCGGCTCCTGCCAGGACGACGACCCGCAGTCCGCCCAGCAGCACAGGGCGGTGACGGTGCCCTCGCGCAGGGCGGCCTCGTCCAGGGCGAGGTCGAAGGCCGCCAGGCTGGCGGGTGAGCCGTCGAGGCCGACCACGATCCTGACGTCCTGCCGGGTGGGCGGTTGGAGGGGCGGCCGTACGACCACGACCGGCGTGACGCTGTGCGCGGGCACCTGGACGGCGGCCGACCCCACCTGAAGGCCCTCGAACCCGCCCTGCCCGCGGGATCCGAGCACGGTCAGCTCGGCGTCCCGCGCGGCCTCCAGCAGCACCGCCGAGGGGGTGCCCCGCCCCAGCAGCGGCTGGATGTCCAGCTCCGGGGCCAGCTCCCTGGCCCGCCGGACGCCTTCGTCCACGACGCCGAGGGCCATCGGCTCGATGTGCTCCATGATCTCCTGGGCGACGGGCCTGGGGGCGTAGGGCCAGTGCAGGGCGTGGCAGACGAGGACGGGCAGCCCGCGCAGCCGCGCGTCGGCGACCGCCCAGTGCAACGCGTGCCGGCTCTCGATCGAGTCGTCGTAGCCGACGAGCACGGGCCGGCCGGCGCGTTCGTCGATCAATGCCGCCTCCGGGAGGTGATTCGTCCGGGTACCTGCGCGGATGAGCCTTCCCGGGGCCCGCGCGATGAGCCCCACAGGGGAGGAAACTCTTGGCCTAACCTGCTTGCCCGTCATGCGGTTCCTCCCGAAACTTGACGTCTTTTGAGGTTTTTGCTGCTTTCCGTCCCTTATAGGAGGGAATGCGGATATTGACGGCGAAGGAGGGATGATGCGCGGACGGATCGTGGCCGCGGTGGACGGCTCCGCGTCATCGACCGCCGCGGTGGAATGGGCCGCCGGCGACGCCCAGCGCAGAGGGCTCCCGCTACGCGTCGTGCACGTCTGTGAACAGTGGGCGCTCGGCGTGGACGACGCCCGGTACTGCGCGGGCGTGCTGGAGGCCGCCGCCGACCGGGCCCGCGCGATCAGCGGGGACGTCGAGGTCCGCGCCGAGATGCTGGCGGGCAACGTGATCGACGTGCTGATCCGCGAATCGGCCGACGCCGACAGCCTGGTGCTGGGCAGCAGGGGCATGGGCGGGTTCGCCGGCATGGTGCTCGGATCGGTCGGCAGGGCCGTGGCCGGGCATGCCGCGGGCACCGTCGTGGTCGTCCGCGGGGTCGTCGCCGTCCGGCACGACCTGGTGGTGGCCGGTGACGACGGCTCGGCGGGGTCGCGCCAGGCCATGGCGTACGCCGTCGAGCAGGCCCGTGCGCGCCGCGCCCGCCTGCACGTGGTCTACGCCTGGCAGACGCCCGCGGTGTCGCCGTACTGGGCGGCCTACAGCCATCTGCTGGCCGACTCCTTCCAGGAGGAGTCGAGGTCGGCCCGCGCGCGGGTGATCCCCTGGAGGAACGAGAACCCCGACGTCGAGATCACCGACGAGCAGGTGCGGAGCCATCCCGTGGCCGCGCTCGCCGAGGCCGCCGCCGCCGCGGACCTCGTCGTGGTCGGCTCGCGCGGACGGGGCGGCTTCTCCTCCGCGGTGCTCGGCTCCGTCAGCCACGGCGTGCTGCACCACGCGGCCTGCCCGGTGGCGGTGGTGCGGCCGCATGCGGAGGAGGAGGCGTCGTGACCGGTCTGATCGTGGTGGGGGCCGACGGTTCGGCCCCCGGCGCCGCGGCGGTCGAATGGGCCGCCGACGACGCGGCCCGCACGGGCGCCGAACTGCGGATCGTGCACGCCCTGGACCGGCAGCCGTACGCCGTCACCAGGTTCCCCGACTACGGCCAGGGCAACTACCTGCTGGTGGCGGCGTCCAGGGTGCTGGAGGCCGCGGAGGCGGTCGCGCGCGCCCGTCAGCCGTCGCTCCGGACGCGCGCCGAGGTCGTCGAGGGGACGCCCGCCGCCGTGCTCCAGGAGCAGGCGCGGCAGGCCGACGAGCTGGTCATCGGCAACCGGGGGCTGGGCGGGT
>NZ_JBFAOV010000043.1:0-74793 GCF_040675375.1 Nonomuraea sp. NPDC049607 | reverse complement strand
ACGGCCGCAACTGGGACCAGGCCACCTCCTCCGGCCCCTTCTTCTTCCTGTTCGACTCCATGCGCTCCTGGATCCACTACCAATGGCAGGTCTTCTCGTTCCACAACGGGCTGGAGACCTCTCATCCGTACATGTCGGAGCCGTGGCAGTGGCCGCTGCTGCTGCGTCCGGTGGCCTTCTTCTACGAGGGCAAGCAGAACGTGTGCGGGGCCAAGGACTGCTCGGAGGCGGTGCTCGGCGTGGGCACGCCGGTCATCTGGTTCGGCGCGCTGGCCGCGCTGGTGGCCCTGATCGCCTGGTACGTCTCCTCGCGCGACTGGCGGGCGGGGGCGGTGCTGCTGGCGTACGCGATGGGCTGGCTGCCCTGGTTCTACTTCGCCATCTCCGAGAACCGTACGATGTTCCTGTTCTACGCGATCCCCATGGTGCCGTTCATGATCCTGGCGCTGACGTTGTGCGCCGGGTTGCTGATCGGGCCCGCCACGCCGACGGCCGCCGGAGCCATGCCGATGCGCCGCACCTTGGGCGCCGCGGTGGTCGGCGCGTACGCTCTGCTGGCACTGATCAATTTCTGGTGGTTGCACCCGATCTTGTCCGCAGAGGTGATCCCGTACACCGAATGGAAGGCCCGGATGTTGTTCGACAAACGGTGGATCTGACCCGCTCACTGTAGGTAAACATCGGTTTCGTAGGGTAGTCGCTGTGCAAGACCCAATACGCACCGCATTCGGTCATCGTCAGGGCTGGGTGCGATACGGCAAACTTCGAGGCATGAGTGCACCGGATGTCACCGCCCTTCTCGCCGAGTTGGAGCGATCTCAGCCGGACCTGGCCGAGGAGGCCAGGACCGCCGTCGAATGGTTGACGGGTGGGGAGCCGCTGGAGACGGTGACCCAGCTCGACGTCTGCGAGTTCCTCTGGTACACGCTTCCGATCAAGGTGGGCCCGCTCCGGCCCGGAGGCGACCACGAACGACTGTCCCGCTCGCTCGGGCGACTGCTGCAACTGGGCGGCATGGAACGTTACGCCGCCCTGTGCGTGTCGCCCACGACCGTCCAGATCCTGCGCACCTACGCCCAGGAGGGCGAGGACGCCGGCACCAGCGCCTACCAGAAGGCCCTTGAGGCCACGGGCGTGCTCCCGCCCGACGTTCCCGAGCTGCAATGGAGCATGATCATGGGCCCGGAGGAGCTGGGCGCGCACGTGGCCTGCTCGGCGGCGCTGGAGCTGGCGATCGTCGCCGGCGACGACCTCGACCGCACCGCCCTCACCCGTCGCTGGCTCACCGAGCCCCGCCCCGAGCTGGGCGGCGACAGCTGGCTCAACCGCGTGCACGGCGAACGGCTCAACCGCTGGGTGCTCGGGCGCGGCCCGGCCCGGCGGGAGCTGGCCCAGCCGTTCGAGGTGCGCCTGTACGCGCCGGTGACGCCGCAGCCGCTGCCCGCCCTGCGCAAGCTGCTGTCCCTGGCCGCCTCCGAGGGCAGCCTGCCGCTCCGGCTGGCCCCCTCGCCGCCGGCGCTGCGGCTGCGCGAGCTGGCCGAGCGCGAGCTCGGCGCGATCAGCCGCGACGGCGCCCGGCTGGCCATCACCGACTACGGCCGTCACCTGCTGGGCTCGCCGGAGGCCATGTGGGAGGCGGTCACCCGGCTGCTGCTGGCCAGAGGCGAGCACGAGTTCGAGGTCTCGGCCCGCGAGGCCGCGCTCATGCTGCTGGCCGACGGCGTCCTGATGTCACCCGCCGAGCTGCGCGAACGGGTGGCCGAGGTGGTGGGCGGCGAGGGCTGGCACCCGGCCACGACCCTCGACGACGTCGCCGCGCCGGTCGCCGACCTGGTCTCCCAGCTCACCGCGCTGGGCCTGGCCTTCAGCGACGACCTGGCCGTGCGGATGGCCAGGCCCGGCCAGTACGCGGCCCTCTCCGCGCTGCGCGCCCACGCCCTGCGCCCGCGCAAGTACGTCAGCTCTGGCTGACGGCCTTCACGGCGCGCTTGAACTCGGGGCACTCGACCAGCGGGTCGTGCTCGCACACGGCCGCGTGACGCAGGCTGTCACGCAGCCGGGTGAGCTGCTGCACCCGCTGGTCGACCTCGCGCTCCTTGGCGGCCATGCGCTCGCGCAGCCGCGTGTCCGCGGGCCTGGCCCGCAGGAACTCGGCGATCTCCGACAGCGTGAAACCGGCGTCGCGGGCACAGGTGATCAGCGCCAGCCGGTCGAGCGTCTCGGGCAGGTAGACGCGGCGCAGGCCGTTGCGCCCCTCGGCCTCGATGAGCCCCTTGCGCTCGTAGAAGCGCAGCGCGGACGCGGCCAGCCCGGTACGCCTGGCCACCTCGCCAATGTCGATCAACGTGTCCCGCATGCCCCGGCTCCTCGACTTGAACCACCCTTCAAGCCGGATATTAGCGGAGCCCCTCCGACGAGTGATTACGCAGCGTAGTTACGATAGAGGACATGGAGCTCTTTCCGGCCATGCCACTCGAAGAGTGGGCCGACACCAAGGAGACCTTCCACCGCTTCGCGCAGATCGTCGGGAAAATCCGTCTGACGGTGAGTAACCGGCGCAACCACTGGTGGCAGGTGCCGTTCCATCTGACCGGGCGTGGCCTGACGACGCGTCCCATGGGCGGGCTCGGCGAGCAGCCGCTGTTCTGCGTGGACTTCGACCTCGTCCGCCACCGCCTGCTGATCGACGTCCTCGACGGCCGCAGCGCCGAGTTCAGCCTGATCGGGCTGTCGGTGGCCACCTTCCAGTCCCGGCTCTTCCAGACGCTGGCCGACCTGGGCATCCGGCCGGAGATCTGGGCGGTGCCCTACGACCTGGAGGACGAGACGCCGTTCGCCGAGGACACCCGGCACGCGCACTACGACCCGATCCTGATCAACCGCTACTGGCGGATCCTGTCACAGGTGGCCCAGCTGCTCGACCGGTTCGCCGCGGACTTCGGCGGCAAGGTCAGCCCGGTGCATCACTTCTGGCACACGTTCGACATCGCGGTCACCCTCTTCACCGGCCGCCCGGCCGAGGTGTCGGAGGAAGCCGACCCCGTCACGCGCGAGGCGTACAGCCGGGAGGTGATCAGCGCGGGGTTCTGGTTCGGCGACAAGGAAAGGCCCTGGCCGGCGTTCTACTCCTACACCGCGCCCGAGCCCAAGGGCCTGGAACGGGAGCCGCTGCAACCCGGCCAGGCCGAGTGGCTGCCCGCGCGCGGCAGCCATCTGGCCGTGCTGCGCTACGACGACGTGCGGGCCATGGGCGACCCGGTGGCGAGCGTGCTGGAGTTCCTGCAGAGCGCCTACCAGGCCGGGGCCAAGCTGACCCACCTGGACACCGAGGAGGTGGCCTGCCCTGGCGGCATCACCGATCCGTACTACGTCAAGAACCGTCCGGCGTAGGAGACGCGAAAGCCCGCCCTCCGGGGAGGGCGGGCTTCCACGTGTGCGTGTACCGGTGTGCAGGTCGCCTCTCGGCGAAAGGCACAACGCGGCTCCAGCCGAACGGTAGTCCGCGAAGGCAATAGGTGAGGCCCGGGGACACTGGACACACCGACCACGGTTTAACGGGGGTCCCTGCCGGAACATTCCCCGCGTTTCCCCGATTTCCTCTCAAACTCTGGCGGGCTGCCTCGCCGGGAGCCCGGTCTCGCGGACCAGCAGCAGGGCGGCGACCGCCAGCAGGCCCGCGACGCCCCCGGTCCAGGCGACGGTGGAGCCCACGGCCGCCGCGGTGACGTGCCCGCCGACGAACGACTGGGCGCAGGCCAGCCCGAAGGAGCCGCCGAGCTGCTTGGACAGCGCCGAACCCGCCGTCGCCGTGCCCATGTCGGCCTGAGGGACGCTGCTCTGGGTGGCGATGGTGAGCCCGCCCATCGCCGGGCCCGTACCGAGCCCCACGAGCAGCAGCCAGAACCCGACCAGGAACGGCGAGGTGCCAGGACCCAGCAGGGCGAAGGCGAGCGTGCCGGCCGTCACCAGCGCGGCCCCGGTCAGCAGCACCGGCCTCGTGTGCCCGGAACGCAGCACGAGGACCGCCGTCAGCCGGTTCCCGACGATCATGCCCACCAGCATCGGGAGCAGCAGCAGGCCGGAGACCGTGGCCGACAAGCCGCGTACGTGCTGAAGATGGAGCGGCAGCAGGACGCCCGCGGGCAGCCCCGCCACCTGGAAGAAGAACCCTCCGGCGAGCAGCGCCGCGTACGTGCGGCGGCGCATCAGCCGTGGCGGCAGCACCGGCGTGTCGGCCCGCCGCTCGACGGGGACGAGCGCGACCAGCAGCGCCAGCCCGCCGAGCAGCGAGCCGAGCACCGCCGGGTCGGTCCAGCCCCGGCCGGTGTTGCCCTTGAGGCTCAGGCCGATCAGCACCAGCGACAGGCCCGCGGTGAGCAGGGCGATCCCGGCCGCGTCGAGCCTGCCGGAGGTGCGCGGCGGACGCCGGTCGGGCAGGAGCAGCGCGATCAGCGTGGCCGCGACCGCGCCGACGGGCAGGTTGACCAGGAACGCCCAGCGCCAGCTCGCGTGGTCGGCGAGCAGGCCGCCGACCAGGGGGCCGCCGACCATGCCGACGATCATCATGGCGGCCAGCAGGGTCTGCATGCGGATCAGGCCCTCGGCCCGGTGGGGCGGATGGAGGTCGCGGATCAGCGCCATGCCCAGGGTGAGCAGGGCGCCCGCGCCGATCCCCTGGACGGCCCGGCTGACGATCAGGATCTCCATCGAGCCGGCGAGGCCGCAGGCCAGCGAGCCGGCCAGGAAGATCGCGACCCCGGAGAGGAGGAGGCGGCGGCGGCCGTACAGGTCGGAGAAGCGGCCGTAGACGGGGACGCTCACGGAGGAGGTGAGCAGGTAGGCGGTGATCAGCCAGACGTACCAGGAGGTGGTGCCGCCGACCTGTTCGACGATGCGCGGGAGCGCGGTGCCGATGACGGTGCCGTCGAGCATGCCCAGGAAGGCGCAGCCCAGTAAGGCGAAGGTGACCGCGGTGCGGCTGCGGGGGGCCAGGTCCTCGTAGAGGTCGGTCAAGGACGTTCGCCGCCCGTGAGCGCGCCGTTCAGGAACAGGTCGACCAGTTCCGCCGAGCCGAGCGGGGACGGGCCGCGGCCGGCCGCCATCACCATGAACTGGAACGCGTCGGCCAGATGTTCGGGGGCCAGCCTGAGCCGGTCGCGCTCGGGCTCGAACAGCCCGGCCAGAGCCTCACGCGACGCCGCCATCGACTCCTCCCGCCCGGACGCGGGCCGCCCTCCCGCACCGCCTGACGCGCCGGGCCGCTCGCCTTCGCCCTGGCCAGAGCCGGGCCGCTCGCCTTCGCCGTGGCTAGAGGCGGGGCCAGGGGCGGGGGCGGGGGCGGGGCGGCGCAGGCCGCCCGTGGTGGCGAGGGCGCCCGCCACCGCGCCCATCCTGGCCAGGTAGCCGCGCAGCGCCTCGGCCGCCTCCAGCAGCCGTTCGGCCAGCGGCAGGTCGAGGGAGATCGCGGACACGTGGGCGAGGGTGTCGTCGGGGCGCAGCGCCTCCGCCATGCAGGCGGCCAGCAGCGCCTCCTTGTCGCCGAAGGCGCGGAAGATCGTGCCCTCGCCTATGCCCGCCGCGCGGGCGACCTGGGCGGTGGTCACGGAGGTGCCGTACTCGACCACCAGCGGGAGGGCGGCCTTCACGATCATCTCGCGGCGTCGTTCGGGGCTCATCGCCGGCGCTCGCCGCCGGCTCGTCTCGTTCGTCATGCCTTCGACAGTACGGAGTGAGTACTCACTCCGTCAAGGGCATCGGCGCCGCCATGGCACCATCGAAGGCGTGCCTTTCGCCATGACGACGGGCGGCGTCAAGCTGTCCTACCAGGTCCGCGGCAGTGGCCCCGCGCTCGTGCTGCTCCAGGGCCAGGCCAACAACCACCGCTGGTGGGACCCGGTCCGCGACGACTTCGACCGCGCCCACCGCACGATCACCTTCGACTACCGCGGCACCGGCGACAGCGACAAGCCCGACGAGCCGTACACCACGCGCGGGTTCGCGGAAGACGTGCTGGCCGTGCTCGACGACCTCGGCGTCAGCCGTGCCGACGTCTACGGCACGTCGATGGGCGGCCGGGTGGCCCAGTGGCTGGCCGCCGACCATCCCGGCCGCGTGGGGGCGCTCGTGCTCGGCTGCACCTCCCCAGGCGGCGTCCACGGCCTGGAACGCGGCGACGACGTGCGCAGATCGCTGGCGCAACCCGACCGGGCCGCCGCCGGGCGGGCGCTGCTGGAGCTGATGTACACGCCGGGCTGGCTGGCCACGCATCCCGGGCCGTACCGCACGGTGGGCGATCCCGGCATGCCCGCCCACGCCCGCCGCCGCCATCTGGCCGCCAGCGCCGGGCACGACGCCTGGGCCGTCCTGCCCGCCATCGCCGCTCCGACGCTGGTCGTGCACGGCACCGACGACGTGTTCAACCCCGCCGCCAACGCCCCGCTGCTGGCCGGACGCATCCCCGGGGCGGAGCTCCGGCTCATCGAGGGGGCCCGGCACGCCTACTTCGAGGAGTTCCGCGAGGTGGCGAGCCCGCTGGTGCTGGAGTTCCTGGCGCGCTCGCGCGGGTGAGACGGGCGGCCAGTCCGCGCAGGTGGGCGACGAGCTCGGGCGGCTCGTGCACCTCGAACTCGCAGCCGAGCGTGATCAGCCGGAAGGCCAGCCAGTCCAGGGTGTCGGCGGAGGCGCGCAGGAGGCAGGTGCGCCCGTCCAGCGGGGTGACCTCGCCGGGGACGGCCCGGGCGACGTCCTCGGCGGGCGCGTGCAGGGTCACGACCGCCCCGTACGTGGGCGTGCCCGAGTAGAGCTTGGCGGCGACGTACGCGGCGGGGTCCTCCGGCTCGGTCGTGGTGATCCGGGCGCCCGTGGCCCGTACGTCGTCGATGCGGTCGACGCGGAAGAGGCGCCGGTCGTCCCGGTCGTGGTCGTGGGCCAGCAGGTACCAGCGCCGGCCGGCGGCCACCAGGCGGTGCGGGTCCACGAGCCGGGCGCTCTCGGCGCCGTCGGCGGCCAGGTAGCGGAAGCGCACCCGTTCGCGATTGGCGACGGCCATGGCCAGCGCGGTGAGCCGGCCGGGATCGACGTCGAACCCCTCCACGCCGGGAAGCGGAACGGTCGCGGCGCCGAGCGAGGCCACCCGGTGGCGCAGCCGGGACGGCAGCACCTGCTCCAGCTTGGCCAGCGCGCGTACCGACGCCTCCTCGATGCCCTGCACGGGATGCCGGGCGGCGGTGACCAGGCCGACGGCGATCGCGACGGCCTCCTCGTCGTCCAGCAGCAGGGGCGGCATGGCCGTGCCCGCGACCAGCCGGTAGCCGCCGTCGGCCCCCATGGTGGCCACCACCGGGTAGCCGAGGTCGCGCAGCCGCTCGACGTCGCGCCGGACGGTACGGCGGCTGACCGCGAGCCGCTCGGCCAGCTCGCCGCCCGGCCATTCGCGCGGGGTCTGGAGCAGCGAGAGCAGGTTCAGCAACCGCAGGGACGTCATGCGTCCAAGAATGCCGTCGATGTAGGACAGGAACCGACCTACTGACCTCCTACCGTCTTCTCGACGCACCGATCGAGGAGGAACCTCATGACCGTCAACCCCGTCCCCGAGGGCTACACCAGCGTGACGCCGTGGATCATCTCGCGTGACACGGCAGGGCTGATCGACTGGCTCAAGGCCGCCTTCGACGCCGTGGAGCTGGGCCGGATGGCCGGCCCGGAGGGCGAGGTCCAGCACGCCGAGGTGCGGATCGGCGACGCCGTGGTGATGATGTTCGACGCCCGGCCCGAATGGCCCGCGACCCCCGCTTTCCTCCGCCTGTTCGTGCCCGACGCCGAGGCCGTCCACCGCCGGGCGGTCGAGGCGGGCGGCACGTCCGTCACCGACGTGACGCACCTGTTCTTCGGCGACCTGGTCGGCCGGGTACGCGACCCCTGGGGCAACCTGTGGTGGATCCAGACCCACGTCGAGGACGTCTCCGCCGAGGAGGCGCAGCGCCGCCTGACCGACCCCGAGTTCGTCAAGGCGATGGAATACGTCCAGAGTGCGGACTTCTTCCCCGGGCGGTGAGCGCGGCGATGGCCGGGAGCGGGAAGAGCAGCAGGTAGAGGTTGGGGATCCACCAGGCGAGCGAGAAGTCGCCGCGCAGCGTCCAGAACGCGATCGCCATCAGCCCCGAGGCCATCGTCAGCACCAGCGAGACCAGCATCAACGGCTCGCCCGCGGGCCGGCCGCGACGCAGGAGCCACAGGCTGGTCAGGCCCGTGGCGCTGGCCAGGAGGTCGATCCAGAGGAACGACCAGTTCCAGTCGACCATCAGCGGATCGGCATAGTCGGCGAAGGCCCACTCGGGCGGGATCAGGCCGAGGCCGGTGACCGTGAAGTAGGCCACGAAGCAGAGATCCGTCAGCAGCATCAACGCCTTAGTCGCGCGCAGCACGGTCGATGGCCTCCATCAGGTAGCGGCGGGTGGGTTCGTGCAGGTCGGGGCCGGGTTCGCTGAGGCCGAGCAGGCGGGCGGCCCACCATCCGTCCACGGCCAGCCGGACGGCGGTCGCGGCGGCCGGGTCGATGCCGTCGTCGGCCAGCCGGGCCTGCCAGGCCGCGAACCGCTCGCGCAGCGGCTCCAGCCCGGCCGGATCGACCAGCACGCCCGCCAGGAGCGCGGCGGTGACCCGGTCGGCCGGCGCGGACGCGGTGTGCCGTTCGGGGATCGTGGCCCGTACGTAGGCCCGCAGGAAGTCGCCCGGCCGGCCGCCCGCCGTCGCCAGCGCCGTGTCGAAGGCGTCGGTCAGCCGCGCGACCATGGCGCCGACCAGGGCCTGCTTGGTCGGGAAGTGGTAGAACAGGC
Source organism: Nonomuraea sp. NPDC049607 (assembly GCF_040675375.1). NCBI lineage: Bacteria > Bacillati > Actinomycetota > Actinomycetes > Streptosporangiales > Streptosporangiaceae > Nonomuraea > Nonomuraea sp. NPDC049607. The sequence goes on along the minus strand of NZ_JBFAOV010000043.1, from coordinate 65,959 downwards.
CGCCTTTGGAGACGCCGGCCCGCCGGGCGACCGCCTCCAGCGTCAGGGACTCCGCCCCTTCCGTCAGCAGCACGTCGGCGGCGGCGTCGAGCAGCCGCTCCTTGGAACTCGGTCGTGGCATGACCGTTACTATACCGGCTGACCGGTACAGTTTCGAAGGTTGGATCTCGCGCATAGCCACCTCCGGAATCCGAACCCGGCTGATCGGAGTGAGCCCATGGATCATGTCGCGCAGTTCAACAGGGAGGTCCGGGCGTTCGAGGCGGCCGCGCGGCGGGCGAGCTCGTCGGGCGGCGCGCCCCTCGTGCCGTCGTGTCCCGGGTGGTCGGTCGCCGACCTGGTCATCCATCTGGGCGCGGTGCACCGGCACGTGCACGCGGTCGTCCGTGACCGCCTCCCCGGGCTGCCCGACCCGGGCGACCTCGCCGACGCCGTCACCCAGGTCTTCGAGGTGATGGCCCCCGCCCGCCGGTCCTGGACACAGGCCCCGCCCGGCACGGGCGAGCGCTACCTGTTCCGGCAGACGGACGGGCCGGGGACGTGGGCGGTGTGCTTCGACGGCGCCGACGTCCGGCTCACCGGCGGCTCCGAGGGGGCCGTCGAGCTGGCCGGGACGGCCTCCGACCTGCTGCTGCACCTGTGGCGGCGGCTGCCCGCCGACCGGCTGGACGTGCGGGGCGACCGGGCCCTGCTCGACCGCTACTTCACGCTCGTCCCACCGGTGTGACCTGCGCCGGCCTCACGCCTCCTGGTCGAGCCGCTCGACCACGACCCCGCCCGGGTGCAGGGGCAGGCGCCGGCCGGACATGCGGTCCAACGGCAGCCGCACGAGCACCGGGTCGGCCAGCTCCGGCCAGGGCGCGCCGGTCAGCCGTTCCAGCCGCCCGGCCTCGTCCCGATCCCGGACGACCTCCGCGACCCCGGTCACCAGCACGCTCCACCCGGCCCGCATCGCCGGCTCCATGTCGTCGATCTCGAACGCCATCGGCACGTGATGCTCGATCGCCTCCAGGATGCGGCCCGGCGGGATCCTGAACACGACGGTGTCGGCGTCGAGCGTGAAGTTCACCGGCAGGACGATGATCGTGCCGCCCGGCCGCGCCCACGCCACCCGCCCCACGGGAACCGAGGACAACAAGGCCAGGCACTCCTCGCGATCCATCGTCCGGATGGCACCCAAATCCATGCCGTCCATCCTCTCACCTGGGCGAACGCCTCCTCTGGAGAGGCTCGCGGGCGGTGGCGAGCATTGAGTCGAGCGCCTTCTGCGAGGCGGCCAGGCGGCTGATCTCGCCGCTGATGCGGGCGCGCTCGCGGTTGAGGTTGTCCATCATCTCGGGGCAGGACGAGGGCACCATGTGGTCGCCGTCGTCGTGGACGCAGTGCAGCACCCGGGTGATGACCGACGTGGGCAGACCGGCTTCGAGCAGCGCGCGGATGTGGCGCACCTCCGCGACGTCCGTCTCGGCGTACTCGCGGTAGCCGTTCGGCAGGCGCAGCGGTTTGAGCAGGCCCTGGTCCTCGTAGTAGCGCAGCAGCCTGCGGCTCACTCCGGTCTGCCGGGCGAGATCGCCGATTCGCATGGGAACCTCCGGATTGACCTTCACATGGATGTGACCCTTTATCGTGCCCATTGTCGCCAATGCAGATGGGAGATGAAGGTGTCCGGAGCAGTGATCATCGGGGCGGGGCCGGGGATCGGGCAGGCGGTGGCGCGCCGGTTCGCCGCCGAGGGGTTGCCGGTCGGCCTGGTCGCGCGGAGCGCGCGGACCGTGGAGGCCGCGGCGGCGGCCCTGTCCACGTACGGCGTGCCGGTCGCCACGGCGGTGGCCGACAGCACCGACGAGGACGCGTTGCGCGCCGCGCTCGACAAGGCGGCGGCCGAACTGGGCCCGCCCGACGTCGTGGTCTACAACGCCGCGATCATCCAGGCCGACCGGCCGGGTGAGCTGACGGCGCGGGCCCAGCTCGACGCGTACGCGGTCAACGTCGTCGGCGCGCTCACCGCCGCCGCCCACGTGGCGCCGGGGATGGCGCGGCGCGGCGGCGGCACGTTCATCGTCACGGGCGGCATGCCGTCCCCCAAGCCGACGTACGTGAGCCTGTCACTGGGCAAGGCCGGCGTGCGGACCCTGGTGACGTTGCTCGACCAGGAGTACGGCGCGGACGGCGTCCACGTGGCCAGCGTCACCGTGGCCGGAGCGGTCGCCCCGGGCACCGACTTCGACCCCGACGACATCGCCGAGCACTACTGGCGCCTGCACACCCAGCCCCGCGCCCAGTGGGAACACGAGGCCCAGCACCTCGGCGCCTGACCCCTCACCAGGCGACGACCGGCGACTCGCCCTCGCCCGAGCGCTTCCCCGCGTCGATCCCCACGGACGTGGTGGACCCGTCGGCGAGGTCGACCCGGTGCGCCCGCCATCCGTACGTGTACAGCAGTTGCCCGCCGGTCCCGTCGACACTGAAGTGGAGGCCCGCCGAGGCCCCCCGCGGCAGGGTCAGCCGCGCCACCACCTGTGGCCGCCCACCCCCCACCGGGACCCGCTCGACGTCGTGACCGGTGGAGTAGAGCAATGCGTCCCCGTCCGGGGTGAAGGCCACCGACTCGGGGATCCACACCGCCCTGTCCGGCGTGACCGGCCGCGACGCGGCGACCAGATCGGAGCCCTCGTTCCCCAGGTCGAGCACGCTGACGCCCCCTGGGAGCCTCGCCGTGGCCAGTCGCCGCCCGTCCGGGGCCCAGGCCAGGCCCATGACGTGGGTGTTCTCGCGGGTGACCCAGTCGCGCCGCCGCCCGGTGGCCAGTTCGAGGACCGCCACCTTGGTCCCGCCGCCGATGAGCGTGACGGTGTAGGCGAGCCTGGTGGCGTCCTGGCTGAGCGCCATCGCGGTCACCTGGTCGGGCTCGGGTTCCAGGGCGGGCACGAGCTCCGGCTCGCCGGGCCGTCCCCTCTCGTCGAGACGGATGCGGAAGAGCCGCAGGGGCGTGTCCTGCCCCGTCCATCCGGCCAGCACGAACGTGCGGTTGTCGGGGGCGGCGGCGACGAGGTGCCAGGAGGAGCGCACCCCGGGCGGCAGCGGCACGGCCGCCACGAAGGCGCCCGTCACGGCGTCGTTCACGGCGGGCGGCACCGGCGTGGCGTGCGCCGTCTTGGACGAGTCCGCGAAGGAGAAGATCGGCGTCCTGGCGGTGACGAAGAAGCGCGGCGGCCCGGTCGCCGTCAGGCGCCTGCCCGTCGCCATGGGCTCGGCCAGGGAGGTCGCCGGGACCAACGGCGGCGGCCGGAAGGACGACGGCGAGGGGGTCGACCCCGGCGACGTCGGGGAACCCGTGTCCACGAGGGGCATCGCCGGTGCCAGGCTGGACGACGGGGGCGCGGACGGGGCGTTCACCAGGGACACCCGCCGGGTCGCCGGGTCGGCGCAGGCGCCGGTCAGCGTGAGCACGATCAGGCCCGCTAAGGCCACCTCCGTACGGGATCGCATGTTCCGATCGTGCCACAGCGGCCGCCTACCCGGCAGGCGGACCGGCGGCGATCGCCACCCGGTTCCAGACGTTGATGGCGGCGATCGTCCACAGCAGGTGGGCCAGCCGGGTCTCGTCGAAGTGCTCGCGGGCCGCGTCGAACACCTCCTCCGGCACCCCCGCCTCGTCGATCCTGGTCATCGACTCGGTGAGCGCCAGCGCCGCGCGTTCGGGCCCGGTGAACAGGGTGCTGTCGCGCCAGAGGGCGAGGGTGCGCAGGCGTTCCTCGTCCTCGCCCGCCTCCAGGGCGCGGCGGGTGTGCATGCCGAGGCAGACCGTGCAGCCGTTGAGCTGCGAGGCGCGCACCCGGACGAGCTCGGCGAGCGCCGGATCCAGCTCCCGGCTCGCGGCGGCGTCGAAGCGGGCCATCGCGGAGTGCACGCCGGGCGTGGCGCCGTACAGGTCGATGCGCATCACGACGCCTCCAGGGGGCGGCGGCCCTGCACGGAGTAGATCACGCACGACGTGGCGCGGAAGTCCGGATGGGCCAGCAGGGCGCGCACGTCGGCGAGCTGCCGGTCGGTCAGGCCCTCCTCGGCGAACCGGTCGCGCAGGTGCCTGGTGTGGTGGGCGACCAGCCGCGCCCCCGGCGAGCGCGCGTCCCACAGCTCGACCCGGGGCCTGGGGTCGACGCCGGTCAGCCCGGCCCGCCGCATCGCGTCCGCCGCGTGACGTCCCCAGGCGACGTCCACCCCGGCGCGCGTCATCACGCGGATCTTGGCCCGCATGAACGTGTCGTAGAGCTCGGCCGCGCCCGGTCCGGGCATCAGCAGCCCCGGGCCGTACGTGATGTCGAACTCGTCGAGCTGCAGCACGCCGCCCGGCCTGAGCGCGCGCACCAGCCGGTCGAGCACGGCCAGCCGCTCGGGCAGGAGCAGCAGCACCAGCCGCGCGTGCACCACGTCGAACGCGCCCTCCGGCAGCGGGTCGCGGACGATGTCGTGCCGGACCACCTCCAGCCCGGGGGCGATGGGCTCGAAGGCGGGCTCGATGTCGGTGGCCAGCACGCTCCCGGCGGACCCGACGCGACGGGCCAGCCACTCGGCCACGCTGCCGCCGCCCGCGCCCACCTCCAGGCACCGCATGCCGGGGCCGACGCCCGCTTCGGCCAGGCGTTCCAGGGTCATCGGGTCATAAGCCTGCTCCAGGCACCGGTGCTGCTCGGCGACGTGGTCGCGGCGGTCGCCGAACATGTAGGCCGTCCGGCTCATCGGCTGCTCCTCATCGGGCTGCGGGGGACGGGCACCGCCGACTGCGCGGCCAGGCGGGCGAGGGTGGCGGCGCACACCTTGCCGGTCGGGCCGAGCGGCAGTTCGGGCAGCCAGAGGAAGCGTTCGGGGAGCTTGCGCCGGTCCAGCCCGCGTTCCTCGCGCAGGTAGACGATCAGCTCGGCCGGGGACGGCGGTCTCGCGCCCGGCCGGGGCGACACGCAGGCGCACATGCGCTCCCCCAGGTCGTCGTCCGGCACCGGGACGCAGAAGGCGTCGGCGACGTCGGGATGGGCGCTGAGCTCGCGTTCGACCTCGGCCGGGGAGATGCTGAGGCCGCCGCGCATCACGACGCGCTTGATCCGGTCGAGCACCCAGAGCGTGCCGTCGGGGTCGAGACGGCCCAGGTCTCCGGTGCGCACCCAGCCGCCGGGGGCGCGGTAGCGGTCGTCCAGGTCGGGGGCGGCGACGTAGCACAGGGGGGTCATCGGGCCCAGCGCCCAGATCTCGCCCGCCTCGCCCGGCGGCGCCGGATGCCCTTCGGCGTCCCGGATCGTGATCTCGGCCACGGCCGGGTCCGGGGTTCCGGCCAGGCCGGGGGCCCACCGGTCCGGGGCGCGGCCGGTGTGGCAGTTGACGCCGTCGGTGGAGCCGTACACGTTGACCAGCGGCACGCCGAAGCGGCGGGCGCACGCCTGCCTGGCCTCGCCGTGCAGGGGCTGGGCGCTGGTGACGACGCGGCGCAGCGACGACAGGTCGGCCTCGGCGGCCGAGTCGGCCATGCGGCGCAACATCGTCGGGACGCCGTACAGGTGGGTGGGGCGGTGCCGCTCGACGGCGCGCAACGCGTCGGCGGCGTCGAAGCGGGCGCGCAGGACGAGGGTGCCGCCGTGGCGGGCCAGCAGGACGGAGGTGCCGCAGGAGCCGTACGAGGAGGCCAGGGAGACCAGCAGCAGGTTGCGGGTGGGCCCGTCCTCGCCCAGCACGGCCCGCAGGTAGGCGCCCCGGCCGCCGGCCATGGCGTTGTGGGAGTAGGCGACCATCTTCGGCTCGGACTCGGTGCCGGAGGAGAGCAGGATGCGGGCGGGCCACTCGGCGGGCGGGCACGCGGGCCGCCACGCGCGCACGTCCTGCTCGTCCACCTGGTCGAGCGAGCGGGTGCCCGGCGTGGGCGCGCCGAACGTCCACGTCTGCTCCAGGTACGGCAGCCCGGCCCGCAGCCCCAGGGCCAGCTCGGGCACGGTGATCAGCGCGGCCGCCCGGGAGCGGTTCAGCAGGCTCGTGATGTCGCGCTGCCCCCGCGTGTGCGGGATCGGCAGGGCCACCGCGCCGACGGCGGCCACCGCCAGTTCGGCCACCACCGCGTCGCGCCCGTTGGGCAGCAGGACGGCGACGATGTCGGCCGGCCCACGCCCGGCGGCGGTCAGGGCGGCGGCGGCCCGGCGCACGCGGGCGTCCAGGGCGGCGAAGTCGAGCGAGCCGGTCTCGTCGGCGACCGCCTCACGCTCCGGCGTCCGCCGTACGTGCCGGCTGAACAGGCTGTACAGGTCCAGGTCGGGGCACAGGCCGCGGGCGGTCCATTCCGCGCGCACGCTCCTGGGTACGCGGTCGGCCAGGACGATCCCGTTGGCGGACGTCCAGGGCAGGGGGTCGGTACGCATTCAGAGGGCCTCCTCGTGTCGGTGGGCTGGCACGAAAGTCCAGGGGGCACGGCTGTAGGCGGCTTGGGGGGTGCGGTCGAGCACGCCGTCGAAGGCGGGGTCGTCGGCCATGGCGGCCAGATCCGTCACGGGGGTGACCCGCGGACCGGCCGGAGCCCTCCCCGGCGGGGTGGCGCGCAGGAGGCGGGCCGCGTCGATGAGCGCCGTGGCCGCGCGCACCCCGGCGCCGCTGCGGGCACGGGCCACCAGGGCGGCGACGACGGCCTCGGCGCTGATGAGCGCGCCCAGCACGTCGGTGAGCGTCATCATGGACGGCGCGGGCCGCTCGCCTGGTCCGGCCAGCAGCGCCGCCACCCCGCTGTACGCCTGCACCAGGTAGTCGGTGCCCATGGGCTGCGGCGGAGGCAGCGCCTCGGCCCAACCCCCGGCCTGCGCGTACACCAGGGACGGCCGGACGGGCGCGAGGTCCTCGTGGTCCAGCCCGTACGCGCCGGCCCGTCCGGGGGGCCAGTTGTGCAGGAACACGTGCGCGCAGGCGATCAGGCGTACGGCGGCCCGGCGGCCCGCGCCGGACTTGAGGTCGGCTTCGAGGGCACGTTTGCCCCGGTTGAGCGCGAGGAACCGGGCCGAGGTCGGCCCCGCCATCGGCGGCACGCCGCGCAGCGGGTCCCCGCCGGGCGGCTCCAGCCGTACGACGTCCGCGCCGAGCAGCCCGAGCACGTGCCCGGCGAGCGGCCCCTGCACCCGGTTGGTGGACTCCACGACGAGCAGCCCGGCCAGCGGGCCCCGGGCGTCCCGCGCGAGCGGCGGCAACCCGGACGGTTCCCCTGCGACGCCGGTCAGCTCGCGCAGCCGCCACGGGGAGGCGGGCGAGGGCGCCAGCGGCGCGTCCGCGTCCCGGACGGGGAGCACGCTGACCCCGGCCTCCGCCGCGGCCGCCACGACGTCCCGATACCGGGCGGCGGCGGCGGTCTCGCCCAGCGCCGGCGGCAACGTGCAGGTCGCCGTCGCGAACCGCTGCTGGAACGGCGGCCAGCCCGCCGCCACGGCCTTCGGCTCGGCGTCCAGCGCGGCCCAGAACAGCCGCCAGCGCTCCGCGTCGAACGTCTCGATCTCGAACGGCACCCCGTCCGCCGACCGGAACGGCGGCACCCGCCCCTCCCCCGAGCACGCCGTGCGCCCCGGCGTACCGAGGACGGGCGGGTCGGATCGCTCGCAGGTGGCGACGGCGATGTACTGGGTGAGCGCGAGCAGCGCCGCCTGCGCGACGGACGTGCGCGCCGCCAGGGCGGGCCCGCCGCGCAGCAGCGCGAGCAGGACCGCCGTGAGCGCCTGGGCGGTGAGCACCCCCGCGCACACCGACGCGTAGTCCAGCCGCAGCGCCCGTGGCCCGCCGGTGGCCCGCCCGTGCACGTGGGCGATCCCGCAGGCCGCCTGCACGTCGCGCTCGCCCGCCATCGGCACGCCCACCGGCCCCGACCAGCCGATCCCGCACTCCGGCAGCGCCTCCCCCGGCATGCCGAACGGAGCGGACGCGACCCCCAGCCACCCGGCGGGGGCCCCGGCCGGCGGCGGCGCGTCGTCGAACCGGACCTCGCAGCCCAGCGCGTACAACCGCTGGACGGCCACCCGCAGCGCGACCGACTCGCCCCGTGCCCGCACGACCACCCCCGCCAGCGGCCAGGCGGCCACGTCCCGCTCTCCGGCGGCCCGCGGCCCCGGCGTCACGTCCAACGCCCTGTGCCGTACGTGTCCGGGGTCTCGCCCAGCAGTTCGCGCAGCGCCGTCCTGCGGACCTTGCCCGTACCGGTGCGGGGGACCTGATCCCAGGTGATCACCACGGGGTCGGCCAGCTCGGGCAGGTCGGCGACGGCCCGCCGCCACGCGTCGCGGTCGAGCGTGCCGTCCTCGGTGACCACGACCGGCACGGAAGGCCGTCCGGGAACGCCCAGGATCACGCACTCCAGCACGCCGGGCAGCCGGTCGTCGATCACGTCCTCCAGCTCGACGCAGCTCACGCCCGGGATCGTGTCGGTCTCCCGGTCCACGAACCGCACCCGCCCGGTACGGCCGATCGCCCCCAGGTCGCCGGTGTGCCACCACTGTCCGAGCCGCTTGCCCAGCCAGCGTTCCTGCTCCCCGACGTACCCCAGGCACAGGGCCTTGGTCCGGCAGACCACCAGGCCGCTCGCGCCGCGCGGCACCGGACGCAGCGTCTCGCGGTCCACCACCCGCAGCCGGGTGCGCGTGGGCACCGGGCGTCCGAGGTCGCGCGTGGTCGGGTGCCGGGTGTCGCCGTCGGCCAGGGACCTGCGGGTGAGCAGGCGGAAGGTCAGCGGCCCGGTCTCGCTCTGCCCCCAGCCCTGCATCCACACCGGCCGCCGGTGCCGGGTGGCGTCCAGGAAGGCTCGTACGGTCGGCGGGTGCATGGCGTCGAACGTGCTGACGAACAGGCGTACCCGCGCGAACGGGCCGCCGTCGCCGAGCGTCCGCCGCTGCCATCGCACGTACGTGGCCGGCAGCGCCTCCAGCGTCGTGGGCCGGTGGCGGGCCAGGAACGGGCCGGCCTCGTCCCAGCCGGGGGCGGAGACGGCCAGCAGCTTGGCGGGGCCCAGCCACAACACGCTCGCGGTCCAGGCCAGCGCCCGCCCGTGGGCGAAGGACATGGCGCCGGCCACGACGTCGTCGGGTCGGCTGCCCAGCACCGGCCACCGGTGGGCCTCGAACCCGGCCAGGCGGCGCAGCAGCGTACGGGTGGAGTGCACGACGAGCTTGGGCACGCCGGTCGTCCCCGAGGTGTGCATGACGGCCAGCGGGTCGTCCAGCGCGGGCCGGTGCACCGGCGGCACGGCCCAGCCGCGGACGTCGTCCAGGGACAGCAGCCCCTCCGCCGGGCCGTCGACGACCAGGACGCGGGGCGCCTGCCAGGCCACGCCGGGCAGGGCGGCGAGGGCGGAGTCGGTGACGAGGAGCGCGGGCTCCAGCCGTTTCAGCAGGATCTCCAGCACGTCGGGCGCCAGGTGCGCGGACAGGGTGGCGGGCACCGCCCCGATGCGCGCGGCGGCGCAGGACAGCAGCACGTAGTCCCAGTGGTTGCGCTTGACGATGGCGACCCGGTTGCCGCGACGCGCGCCGGCGGCGGCCAGCCAGCCGGCGGCCTCCCGGACCAGCTCCGCCAGGTCCGAGATTTCGAGATCGGTGCCGAGATGGGGGGCGATGTCCAGGGGGCGGCTCAGATGCACGCCGGTCCTGCGCCCGCGCTCGGCGAGGTCGTCGAAAAGGGTGCCCAACTCGATGGGCCGGGTGAAGAAGGCCATCTGCATTCTCTCCATGCGCGTACGTCCATGACAGGCGGCGTCTTGGCGGGCGGGCGCCGATGACGGGCGGTGTCTATGGCGGGCGGTTGTCTGTGGCGAGCGGTTGTCCGTGACGAGCGGTTGTCCGTGACGAGCGGTGTCTATGACAGGCGGGTGAGCACCCGAGCGGCGGCCCGTTCCGCCGCGGCGACCGCGCCCTCGCTGCACGGCCGCAGGGAGACCCAGTCGCCCGCGTAGTCGACCGCCGATCCCTGACGCCCCTCGAACGCCGTCCGCAACGCCAGCGCGCGCGGCGTCGCCTCCGGCAGCCCGTACGGGAACCGGTGCACGTGGAAGCGGGCCACCCGGCAGGCCAGGCCGGGGACGAACCGTTCGGCGCGCCCGACGAGCTGGTCGGCGATCTTCTCGTCGCTCTCGCCCATCAGCGCGGCGGTGCCCCGCGGCGAGGTGATGAGCGAGATCAACCCGGTGCCGGCGGGAGCGCGGCCGGGGTGCTTGTGATGGTCCACGGTGATCACGTTGAGCACGGGGTCCTCGACCGCGGGCACCAGCGTGGCGAACCCGCGCCAGCCCGGCGCCGCCGGCCGGGAGAGCACGAGACTGAGCCGGAGCATGGGCGCGTACGTGCACGCCTCCAGGTACGCGCGCTCCTCCGGCGGGGCGCCGGGGTGCAGGCGGGCCGCCACCGGCGCGGGAACGGCCAGGACCGCCGCCCGCGCGGTCACGCTCCCCCGCGGCGAGTCCAGCCGCACCCCACCCGGGCACGTGACCACGCCCGTCACCTCGTGCCCGGTGACCACGTCGAGCCCGGCGGCGAGGACCCGGGCCAGGGTGTCCATGCCGTCGCGGTAGGTGTGCCAGGTGTTCGTGCTCCCGGCGGTCGTCAGGTGCTCGGCGAACACGGCGGCGGACGAGCGCCCGGCGTCCCAGCCGAAGAACCCGGCGACCAGCGGCTCGATGAGGAATCCGCGCAGGTCGGGATGGTATTTCCGGATCAGGTCGGCGACGGTGGCGGCGGGGTCGGGGCGGTGGCGGGCCAGGCGGAGCAGGAGGCGCGCCAGGTCGAGCCGGGCGCGCGGCGGCAGGCCCGCGCCGGTGAGCAGCCCGAGCGGGCGGCCCACGTGCGGGTGGACCCGCCCGTCCCGCCACACGCCGACGGCGTCGCGCACCCTCGGCACGGCCGCCGCGTCGAGGCCGACCGCCTTGATCAGCCGCCAGGTGGCCGGATAGCCGTCGGCCGACGGCAACATCTCGGCGCCGGTGTCGATCAGGCAGCCGCGCGCCCGCAGGGTGCGCATCCGCCCGCCCACCTCCTCGGCCGCCTCCAGGACGCGGACCGCGAACCCGGCCCGGTCCAGCGCGTACGCGGTCGCGAGGCCCGCCGGCCCGGCCCCCACCACCGCGACGTCCACGTTCATGCCAGGACCAGGTTGGCCAGGATCAGCACGCCGACGGTGACCCGGTGGGTGCGGATCGCCACGCGCCGGGCCCGCAGGACGTCCCCGCGGACGAACCCGATCACGAGCTGCGCCACGCGAAGGGAGACCAGCGGCACGAGCACGCCCAGGAACCACCCGGGCGCGACCCCGGCGGCCACCGCCCATCCGACCACCAGGCTCTCGGCCGCGGTCACCGCGGTGACGAAGGCCGCGTTGACCCGCGGGGACGTCCGGGCCGCGACGGTGAACCGCCCGGCCTCCCGGTCCCCCCGGGCGTCGTTGGTGTTGGAGTACAGACCGAAGATCATCGGCCCGAGGCCGAACAGCACCGCTTGCACCGCCACGAACCCGCCGGCCTGCCCCGTCAGCAGCCCGTACGGCACCAGCACCCACCCCACGCCGAGCCCGACGAGGAACAGCTCCTGGAACCCCCGGTAGCTGAGCTTGAGCCCCCACGAGTACTGCACGGCCGCGACCACGCACGCCGCCGCCGTCACGACCACCCACGCGGGCCGGTACGGGGCGGCGGCCACCACCGCGGCCCAGAGCACGACGCTGATCGCGGTGGCCGTCCAGGCGAACCGCAGCGCCTGCGGCTCGGTGAGCGTGCCGGCGACCAGCGGTTTGCGGGCCAGCCTGCGCCGGGCCGCGTCGGAGGAGTAGTTGGCCGCGTCGCTGCCGTCGCGGTGGCCGGTGATGTCGTCGAACCCGACCATCGCGGCCACCACGACCGCCTCGGCGATGAGCACGGCCAGCAGCAGGCCGACCGCGTACGGCTGCCACCGCCCGGCCGCCGGCAGCAGCGACCACACCAGCGGCAGGCCCAGGTAGTAGTCGTAGATGTCGAGCTTGGCCAGCCGCGCGTAGGGCCCGAGGCCGCGGGTGACCACCTGGTCGGTCATGGGTTCTCCTGCGGGGAGCCGTGGGCGAAGGCGCAGACCGCGTCGGCGATCCGTTCGACCTCGGCGTCGGCGAGCCGCGGATGCAGCGGCAGCGACAGGTTGCGCCGGGCGGCCGACTCGGCCACCGGCCAGGACGCGCCGGGCGGCGCGAACCGGGTGAAGGCCGGCTGGGCGGGCAGCGGGCGCGGGTAGTAGACGTGGGTCGCGATGTCGCGGGCGGCCAGGTGGGCCGCCAGCGCGTCCCGGCGCTCGGTGAGCACGGTGTAGACGTAGTGGAACCGCCCGTCCCCTCCGACGGGCGGTGCCACGATCCCGCGTTCCACCAGGGGCGCGAAACGGCGGGAGTAATAGGAGGCGATCTCGGCCCGGCGCGACAGGCGGTCGTCCAGGCCGGTGAGCCGGTGGAGCTGGAAGGCCGCCATCACCTCGTCGAAGCGGCTGTTGTAGCCGACACGGTGGTGGTGGAAGCGCCGCGCGGCGTCCTGCCCGTGGTTGCGCAGCACCCGTACGTGCGCCGCCAGCGCCGGGTCGTCGGTGATCACCACGCCGCCCTCCCCCGGCATGCCGAACGTCTTGACCTGCACGAACGAGTAGACGCCCGCGTCCCCCCACCGCCCGGCCGGCCGCCCGCCCAGCGTGCCGCCCTGGGCCAGCGCGGAGTCCTCGACCAGCCGCAGGCCGTGCCGGTCGGCCAGGTCGCGGAAGCGCGGCATGTCGGCCATCACGGAGAACATGTGGGCGGGCATCACCGCCTTGGTGCGCACGGTGACCAGCGACTCGGCCGCGGCGGGGTCGGCGGTCAGCGTCACGGGGTCGATGTCGGCGAAGACCGGCCGCGCTCCGGCGCCGACGACGGTGGCGGCCAGCGGGGCGCAGCCGAAGGCGGGCACCACGACCTCGTCGCCGGGGCCCACGTCCATGGCGGCGAGCAGCAGGGTGAGCGCGGAGGTGCCGCTGGAGCAGGCCACGACGTCGGCCGCGCCGAGCCGGCCGCGCAGCTCGCGTTCCAGGCGGGCGGTGTGCTCGCCCAGGATGAACTTCTGGGCGTCGCCGGTGCCGACGGCGTAGACCGTCCTGAGCAGGGTCGCGCGGTCGTCCTCGAAGAGGTCGGCGGCGAAGAAGGGCACCCGGCTCATGCGCGCCGTCCTCGGTAGAAGCCCACGATCTCGTCGCACACCCGGTCGGCCTCGGCGTCGGACAGATCGGGGTAGAGCGGCAGGGCGAGCGCGCGCTCGCAGGCCGCCTCCGCCCTCGGGAAGTCGCCCCGGACGTGGCCGAGGTGGGAGAAGCAGGGCTGCAGGTGCAGTGGGAGCGGGTAGTAGATCTCGGTGCCGATGCCCGCGGCGGCCAGGTGCGCCGCCAGGGCGTCGCGGGACTCGACCTCGACGAGGTAGACGTAGCAGACCCGGTTGCCGCCCGGGTGCGGCGGCACCGCGCCCGGCACGGCCAGCACGCCGGGCAGGTCGCGCAGCCGGACGTCGTAGCGGGTGGCCAGCTCGGACCTGCGGGCGATGTCGGCGTCGAGCCTGGCGAGCTTGGCCAGCAGGACGGCGGCCTGGAGGTCGTCCATCTTGCTGTTGCAGCCGGGCAGGACGGTGGGGTTGGCGATGCCCGGGAAGTGGTCGAGGGTGCGGCCGCCGCGGCCGTGGTGGCGCAGCGCCCGCGCGGTGTCGGCGATGTCGTCGTCGTCGGTGAGCAGCGCTCCGGCGTCGCCGATGGCCCCGAGGGTCTTGGAGGGGAAGAACGACAGGACGCCGCCCGCCCCGACGAGCCCGGCGTGCGTGCCGTCGAGGCGCATGCCGATGGCCTCGGCGCTGTCCTCCAGCACGGTCAGGCCGCGCCGCCGGGCCACCTCGCACACGCCCCGCAGGTCGGCCAGGCGGTCGAACAGATGCGCCGGCATGACCATGCGGGTGCGCGGCCCGGCCACGGCGTCGACGGAGGCCGGGTCGACGCCGTGGCCGCGCTCCTCGATGTCGGCGAAGACCGGCACGCCGCCGGCCAGCACGACGGAACTGGCGGTGGCGATGAAGCTGTAGGCGGGCACCACGACCTCGTCACCGGGACGCAGACCGGCCGCGCGCAGCAGCAGCACCAGCGCGTCGGTGCCGGAGTTGACGCCGACGACGTGCGTGGCGCCGGTCCACAGGGCGAGCCGTCGTTCGAGCTCGGCGACCTTCGCGCCGTGGGAGAACTTGCCGCGGTCCAGCACGTCGACGCAGCCGGTGCGGATCTCCTTCCACAGCCGGTCGAACGTCGCCGCCTGGGAGAAGAAGGGGATGGGAGCGGCGGCGCGGGGCGGTGATCCCCCGGGCGGAGAGAGTGTTGTCTCCAAGGTTCCCGTCCTGGTGCGGTGGTGGGCGGGGCCGCCCGGGGATGCGGCCCCGGACGGCCCCCTTCGGGCGGAGCCGCCCGGGGACACACGGCCCCCGGACGGCCCTCTCGGCAGAGCCGCCCCGGAGACAGCGGCTCTGGGCGACCCTTCGGCCTGCTCCGGCCTAGGTCACCTGCCGAGCAGAGGGATGTCGTTCTTGCCGAGGTGGTAGTCGCGGACGGCGTCGACCAGCTCGGAGACGGACAGTCTGCCGGTGCCGTCGGTGTCCATCTGCCGGAACGCCTCGTCGGCGACGTGGCCGTCGAGGCCGATGGCCGAGAACCACTTGGCCATCTCGGAGGAGTCGACCTCCCCGTCGTCGTCGCGGTCGAGGACGTTGACGATCGCCTGGATGGTCGGGCGCACGACCTGGGCGAAGCCGGCGTCGCCGCGGCTGATGATCTCCTGTTCGGCAGCCCGGACGAACTGCTCCTGGTTGAGCCTGGACGCGCCCACCGCCCCGGCGAGGTGGTCGAACATGGCCAGGTACGCCTGCTTCAGCTGCTGCGCCTGTGGCGTCCCCTGCACGCCCAGGCCCTCGATGATGCCGTCGGCCTCGTTCTCGAAGTCGGAGCGCTCGATCGCGCCGGAGCCGTCGTTGTCCCAGAGGCGGAAGCGCTCTTCCAGCCGGCTGGTCGTCTTGGTGCCCGCAGCCATTGTCTGTCCTTTCGTGACACGCGCCCGCCCGCCGTCGTGGGGATCATCGGGGGGAGGGACGCGACCTCTAGTGGGAGTCCGAAACGAGCGATTCCCACTACTGTGCGCAATCAACAGATTACCCTGTGTGACTATTGGTAAACCAGAGGTCACGGAAAGTAATCGAAACTCTCTAGAGCAGCGGCCAGCGGAACACGCGGGCCCCACCCTCCTCAGGGTCGCCGGGCAGGGGCTGGCTGAACACCAGCGGCTCGCCCGGCATGAGGCCCAGCTCGCGGCCGGTGGCCGCGGGGTCGGCATGGATCAGCACGTTGTAGTGGTTGGGCAGGTGGCAGCCGTCGAAGCCGAGCAGCACCCCGACCCGGCGTCCGCCGATCCACACCTCGTCGCCGCGGTCCAGCACGCCGGCCGCGACGATCTCGGCGAACCCCAGGAAGGCGACCCGGTCGATCCTGGCCCCCGCGTCGGTCTCGGTGTGGTCGGTGGCCACCAGCTCGTGCACCTCGCCGGCGCGCACGCACCGGCTGGCGTGCGGTTCGAGCAGCATGCCGCGGTCCTGCCTGCGGTGCACCAGCACCTTCAGCAGCGTCCCGGTGACCGCGATCTTGGGGCCGTCCTCGTCGGGGTTCACGCGGCCCCCCGTCCGGCGCCGGCCTTCTCCAGGCGGTAGACGTCCTCGACGAAGCGCAGGGCGGGCAGGCCGCCCTCGCCGTCGGGGGTGCCGTAGCGCACGCAGCGTTCGAACGCGGCCAGCACGCCCTCGTACTCGTGCCACAGGGAGTTCTTGAAGCCCGCGTGGCCGGCCAGCATGTCGGCGTACAGGGCGCGGCCGTCGGCCAGGCGCAGCTCCAGGTCCTTGCGCTCGCCCGGGTAGGACCAGTCGAGCAGGATCCGGGCGCGGGCCGCGCCCGCGCGCAGCTCGACGTCCGCCTGCCGGTCGACCCCCGCGGCGTCCCGGTCGACGTGCGCGGAGACGACGTGCGCCGGGCCGAGCAGCAGGTCGACCAGGTCGAACGCGTTGGGCCCGTTGTCGGCGACGCAGCCGCCGCCGCAGCGCCGTGCGTCCAGGTACCAGGAGTCGCCGCCCGCGTGGTCCTCGATGCGTTCCAGGTAGCGCACGGTCAGCTCCTCGACGCGGGCGCCCGCGCACGCGGCGCGCAGCCGTCCGACGGCGGAGTTGTAGCGGCGGTGGAAGGCGGTGAACAGCGGCACGTCCGAGCCGGTGGCCAGGTCCGTGAGCCGCCTGCCCTGCGCGGCGTCGAGGGCGAGCGGCTTCTCCACGCAGACCGGGATCCGCCGCGCCAGCGCGTCGGCGCAGACCCGGGCGTGCAGGTCGTTGGGGACGGTGACCACGACGGCGTCGGGCCGTTCCTCGTCGAGCAGCCGCAGATGGTCGCGGTAGGCGGGGACGCGGTGACCCTCCAGGGCGCGCGGGTCGGTGTCGCAGACCGCGACCAGCCGCAGGCCGGGCGAGGCGTGCAGGGCCGCCAGGTAGAACCGCGAGATCACGCCGAGCCCGATGACGGCGACCCGCAGCCGGGCGCTCACCGCTCCACCACCAGGGCGGGGGCGTCGAGTCCGGTGGCGGCGGCGAGGGCGGCCAGCTCGTCGTACAGGTCGGCGCCGAGCGGGACGCCCGAGCGCCGGTGCTCCTCGGCCCGGCGATGCTCGTGCCAGCCGGGATAGCTCACCGGCAGGCCGGAGCCGGCGGGCGGGCAGCCGAGCAACGCGCCGAACAGCGTGGCCGCGTCGCCCTCCAGGCCCTCGCGCAGCACCCCCGGCGCGATCGCCAGGGCGAGGAAGCCGATGTCGTCGTCGCGCCCGCTCGGGCCGCCGTCGCCGTCGTACGCGTCGGGGTGGGCGCCGAGGCCCGCGCCCGGCACCAGCGCGGCCAGCACCTCGACCGCCACCCCCAGCCCGAAGCCCTTGTACTGCCCCGCCTCGCCGCCGAGCCAGAGCAGGTGAGCCCGTCCCTCGTCGAAGGCCGCGGCGTCGGTCACGGGAGCGCCGTCCTCGTCGGCCAGCACCCCTTCGGGCAGCTCGTCGCCGTGCCGCGCGGCCTGCCTGACCCGTCCGGTGGGCATGGCGGTGGTGCTCATGTCCAGCACGAACGGCGGATGCCCGCCGGCGGGGGCGGCGACGCTGATCGGGTTGGTGCCCAGCATCGCCACCGCGCCCCCCGGCGGTCTGGCGATGCGCTGGCGGCCGCAGTTGCTGGCGATGACGCCGACCATGCCGTACTCGACCGCGCGCAGCGCGTGGTGGCCGGCGCAGCCCAGGTGGGTGCCCCCGCGTACGGAGACCAGGCCGACGCCGTACGTCGAGGCCCGCCCGGCGGCGATCTCCATGGCCAGGCCGGCGGCCCACAGGCCCAGCGCGCGACCGGCGTCGAGGAGCACGGCCGCGCCCCGGTCGGCCAGCACGGACGGCTCGGCCAGCGGGTCGACCCGCCCCTCGTCGAGCAGCGGCAGGTAGAGCCGGGTCAGGTTGGCCAGCCCGTGGGAGGTCATGCCGACGAGGTCGCCGTAACACAGTGCGGCGGCGGCCTCGCGGGCGCGTTCGGGGGCCAGGCCGCGGGTGGTGAACACGGCGGCGACGAAGTCCAGCAGGTCGTCGTGGCGCACCCGTACGGCCGCCCGCTCCTGTCGCGGTGCGGCCCTCGGGACCGGCGGGTACGGATGCGCGGGCGGTGCGTCCGTCGCGGGTGAGGCAGTGGGGTTCATGCTCCTCGTCCAATCCTGTCGTCGGTGAAGGCGATCATCAGGCGGGCCACGGCGGCGGCGAACCCGGCGAGTTCGTCGGCCCGCGCGAACTCCCCTTCGGCATGGGCGTTGTTGCCGGCCAGGTCGCCCGGCCCCAGGACGACCGTGCAGGCGTCCTCGACGCCCGCCATCCAGATGGCGTCGCAGGTGAACGCCGGCTCGCCGGCGGGCCAGGGCGGGATCCCGGCCCGGTCGCGCAGGAGCGCGTGCCCCCACGCGTCGCGGTCGTCGAGCACGGGCAGGCCGCGCTTGCGCCACTCCAGCCGGGTGACGGCCCTGGCGTCGCGGGCGGTCCTGGCGAACAGGGCGGTGCCGCCGAAGGCCGCCGTGAAGGCCGCGAGGCCGTCGTCCAGGGCGCGGGTGAGGTCCTGTTCCAGGCGCCGTCCGGTGGCGGGGGTGGCGTAGGGCAGGTTGAGCAGGAGGGAGCCGCGGCCGTACACCTGGTTGTGGCGGGTGCCGGTGTGCAGGCCCGCCACACACACGGTGTCCGGGTCGAGCGCCCTGGCCAGGTGCTGGGCCAGGAAGCCGAGCAGGACCGTGGCGTTGTGCCCGGCGGCCGGCCGGTCGTCCACGGCGTGCTCGCCGTCCACCACGATCCGGGCGGTGGCGGCGGCCGTGCTGCGCGGCAGGAACCGTACGCCGGTGGGCTCGCAGAAGACGTTGAGCCGCCCGACGTAGCCGCGTTCGACGAGCGGGCGGGTGCCGAGCACGCCCATGGCCCCGCCCTCCTCGCCCGCCACGGCCTGGATCAGCACGCCGACCTCGCGCCCGATGGCCGGCCGGCGGGCGCGCGCCGCCCGCAGCCCGGCCAGCAGCGCGACGGCCGGGCCCTTGGCGTCGATCGCGCCGCGGCCGTGGAACCGCTCGCCGTCGAACCTGGCCGCCTGAAGGCCGGCGACCGTGTCGAGATGCACGTTGAACATCACCGTGCGGGACGTCGGCAGGCCGGGGCCCAGCCGGAGCACCAGGCTGGGCTGGGCGTCCAGGAAGCCGGGCAGGTCCAGGGCCTCGCGCACGGGCGCGGGGACGTCGGCGCGGTGCAGCTCGGCCGGGCGCACGCAGGTGTGCCGTACGGTGCGGAAACCGAGCGGCGCGGCGGCCCGCGCGTACTCGTCCTGGGCCTGGCGCAGCCGCGGGCGCGGACCGGCCGGCCCGGTCTCCAGCGGGCCCGCCGTGGGCAGCCGCAGCAGCCTCAGCAGCAGGTCGCGCTCCGCCGCGTCGAGGGGCACGGCGTCAACGTCCATCGACCTGCCCCACCAGCCGTTCCAGCGCCCGCCCGTACCGGACGAACGCGGCCTGGTCGCCGCGGCCCGGGTCGTCGAGGTGGGGGCGCAGCCGCAGGTGCGGCTCGATGGACAGGGCGCCGGTGTAGCCGTGGGCGGACAGCAGGCGCAGGCACTCGGCGACGCCCGCGCGTCCCTCGCCGGGCAGCACGTAGACGACCTCGCCGCCGGGGCCGGTGACGGCGTCCTTGACGTGGACGTGCGCGACGTACGGGACGACCTCCCGCAACATCGGGGCCGCCGGGTAGCCGTGGGCGACGCCGTTGCCGATGTCGAACAGCAGCCGCAGCGCCGGGCTGCCGATCCCGGTCACCAGGTCCAGCATGCGGTCGGCGCGGTCGCCCGCCCAGCCGGCGCAGTTCTCGTGGACCAGCAGCAGGCCGGCGTCCTCGGCCCGGCGGGCCAGCTCGCGCAGCCGGTCGCGGACCCGCCGCCCCCACTCGGGCTCGGCCAGCCCGCCCGAGGGGAAGGACATGATCCGCACCAGCCGCGTCCCCAGCGCCGGGCAGCGGCGTGCCAGCACGTCGAGCTCGGCGAGGTCGAGCGCGAAGTCGCCGGTCACGGGCCGCGACCAGTCGCCGATCTTCGAGGCGACCGCGACGACCTCGGCCCGCGCATCGCGCAGCCGCCGCGCCGCGCGC
Organism: Nonomuraea sp. NPDC049607; assembly: GCF_040675375.1. Taxonomy (NCBI): domain Bacteria; kingdom Bacillati; phylum Actinomycetota; class Actinomycetes; order Streptosporangiales; family Streptosporangiaceae; genus Nonomuraea; species Nonomuraea sp. NPDC049607. The sequence continues at coordinate 46,186 of NZ_JBFAOV010000043.1, read as the reverse complement.
AGGAACGCCGCCTCGCCGAGCCCGGCCACCGGCACGCCGTCGATCGTGCGCAGCTCCAGCCGGTTCCAGCCCAGCTCCCCCACGGCGGCCAGCTGGCCGTCGAGGTCGGGGGCGGCCTCGTCGCCGATGCCGGCCAGCTCAGGTGGTGCCTGCACGCGGCGCCTCCTCAGGCCCGGGCTCGTGCGCCGCGCACAGGTGCTTGGCCTCGGTGAGCAGCCGCACGGCGTCGACCTGGACGGGCAGCGCGCCGGGCGAGCAGCGGGCGCGGGCGTAGCGCCGGTAGGCGGCCAGCAGGAAGGCGGGCAGGGCGTCGTCGGCGAACACCGAACGGCGCTCGCCCTCGGCCGTGGCCACCCTGAGCTGGGCGGTGTGGTCGGCGTCGCTGCACGGGTAGTGGCCGGTGAGCGTGCCCCGCTCGAAGTGCAGAGTGATGCGCCGCTCCCGTACGGGTGAGGTCAGGTCGGAGTCGATCTCCGTGCGCACGCCGGAATAGTGGTCGAGCCGCAGCCTGGCCCGTCCGAGCCGGGGCAGGCGGTGGCGTTCGGTGACCATGTCCTCCCAGGACGCCTCGGAGATCCGGGCGCCGCCGGCCAGGCTGAGCACCACGGCGAGCGCGTGCGGCACCTCGATGTCGAAGGCCGTGGTGGCGTCGGGACGCGCGGCGCTCCGGGTGAACCTGGGCTTGTTCTGCACGACCCGGATCTGCCTCAGCGGGCCGAACTCCTCGGCGTGCATCGCCGCCCGGAGCCGGCCGGTGAGCGTGCTGTCGAGCCAGTGGGTGGCGACCGTGAGGTCGAGGTTCCAGCGCCGGCGCACCCGGGCCACGGCCGCCAGCCCGACCAGGTCGAGGGCGAGCGGCTTCTCCACGATGAACTTGCGGTAGCCGAGCGGCGCCAGCCGGGCCAGCATCCCGGCTCTGACGTGCGGCGGGGTGCACAGGTGCACGACGGTCCGGTCGGGGGGCGCGAGCGCGGCGGCCTCCTCGGGCGACCCGGCCGGCACGGCTCCCCGTACGCCGCCGGGCGGCAGGAGGGGGTCGAGGACGACGACCGGGCCGGGCGCCAGCAGCCCGGGGGCCGCCTCGCGCACCTTGGCCAGGGAGGGCAGATGCAGCCCTGCGCCGGATCTGCCCATCCCGACGATGAATGCGTGCAACATGCTGGAGAGCGCCTCTACTCCGTCGCGTGCTCGGCTTTCCGGCCCGTACTTTTCTCACTGGAAGGACGACCTCATTTGGCGCTGCCATTGTCGAATAACTTACCGTGACATGTCAATTACTTTAAGTTACGACTATCGGCTCTGACCAGCACGACCGGCTACCGGGACACGAGGTCGCGCAGCGCCCGCGCGATCTCGGCGGGAGACTCCTCGGCCATGAAATGTCCGCAGGTGACCGTGTCGTGCCGCAGGTCGGGTGCCCAGGCCCGCCACAGCGCCGCGGCGTCGTAGCCCAGGGCGGCGCCCCAGTCCTGCTGGAGCACGGTCACCGGCATGCGCAGCCGGTTGCCCGCCGCCAGGTCGGCGCGGTCGTGCTCGACGTCGATCCCGGCCGAGGCCCGGCAGTCGGCCACGATCGACGGGACGGCGGCCCGGCAGGCGTCCAGGTACACGGCCCGTACCTCGGCCGGGACGGCCGCCGGGTCGTTGATCCACAGGTCGAGGAAGTGGCCGAAGAAGGCGTCCGGGCTCGCGCCGATGAGCTGCTCGGGCAGGCCGGGCGGCTGGGCCATGAGGTAGAGGTGGAAGCCGACGGCGGCGGTGACGCCGCGCATGACGTCCCACATGTCGAGGGTCGGCAGCACGTCGAGGCAGGCCAGGTGGGTGATCGCGGCCGGGTGGTCGAGGCCGGCGCGGAAGGCGACCAGGGCGCCGCGGTCGTGCCCGGCCAGGGCGAAGCGCTCGTGACCGAGCGCCCCGGCCAGGGCCACGACGTCGGCGGCCATGGTCCGCTTGGAGTAGACGGACGGGCCGGTCTCGGCCGGTTTGTCGCTGGCGCCGTAACCGCGCAGGTCGGGGCAGATGACGGTATGGTCGGCGGCGAGGTCGGCGGCGACGTGCCGCCACATCAGGTGGGTCTGCGGGAAGCCGTGCAGCAGGACGATCGGGCTGCCCGAGCCGCCGACGGCCGCGTGGATCGTGACGCCGTCGGCGACGGCGACACGGCGGTGGTCGAATCCGGGGATGTTCATGATGGTGCCCTCCTTCGTGGGTGACCGGGTCGGTTCCCAGCGTGCCGGGGGCGGATGAGCATCCGGTGAGCAGAAAGGATGGGGGGCGTGTTCGGGGTGCTGGGGCCCGTGGTGGCCTGGGACGACGAGGGCGAGCCGATCCCGCTGAAGGGGCCGCGGCATCGCGCCGTGCTGGCCCGCCTGATCGTCGCCCGGCGCCGCGTCGTCCCGGTGACGCGGCTGGTCGAGGACCTGTGGGACGATCCGCCGCCGGACGCGGTGGGCGCGGTGCGCACGTTCGTGGCCGCCCTGCGCCGGGCGCTCGAACCTGGACGCCCGCCGCGCGCCCCCGCCCGGCTGCTGGTCACCGAGGGCCCCGGGTACGCCCTGCGCGCCGCCCCCGACGCCGTGGACGCCTGGCGCTTCGAGCAGGCCGTGACCGGCGGCCCCCCGGAACCGGCCCGGCTGGAGGAGGCGCTCGGCTGGTGGCGCGGCCCCGCCTACGCCGAGTTCGCCGACGAGGACTGGGCGCGCGCCGAACGTGCCCGCCTGACCGAGCTGCGGCTGCACGCCGTCGAACGCCGGGCCGAGGCGCAACTGGCACTGGGCCGGGCCGCGGAGGCGGTCCCCGACCTGGACTCGCACGTCGCTGAGCACCCCTGGCGCGAGGACGCCTGGCGGCTGCTCGCCCTCGCCCTCTACCGCACCGGGCGCCAGGGGGACGCGCTGGCCGTGCTGCGCCGGGCGCGGACGCTCCTCGTCGAGCAGCTCGGCGTGGACCCCGGGCCCCGGCTGCGCCGCCTGGAGTCGGACATCCTGCACCAGGACCGCGGGCTCGCGGCCCCCGCCGACGCCACGGCCCGGGTGTGGGCGCAGGCGGCCGAGGCGTACGACCGCACGGTGGGGGCCGGGGCCCGGGCGCGGCTGGAGTCGACGGTCGGCCTGCTGCGCAACCTCGCGGTGACCGGGGGCGGCGGCCTGGAGGCGGCGCGCGGGCATCGTACGGCGGCCATCGAGGCGGCCGAGGAACTGGGCGATCCGGAGCTGACGGCCCGGGTGATCGGCACCTACGACGTGCCGGCCGTCTGGACCCGGTCGGACGACCCCGAGCAGGCGTCCCAGGTCGTCGTCGCGGCCGAACGCGCCCTGGACGCCCTGCCGCCCGGCGCCCCCGAGGCGGCCCGGGCGCGGCTGCTGGCCACGATCGCCGTCGAGTCGCGCGGCACCCGTTCGGCCCGGGGACGGCGGGCCGCCGCCGAGGCCGAGCGGATCGCCCGCCGCCTGGACGACCCGGCGCTGCTGGCGTTCGCGCTCAACGGGGTGTTCATGCAGGCGTTCGAGCGGGCGGGGCTGGCCCCCTACCGGGACGGGATCGGGGCCGAGCTGGTCGCCTTGTCGTCGCGGCACGGGCTGGTCACGTTCGAGGTGCTGGGGCATCTCGTCCGCGTCCAGGCGCGTGGGGCGCTCGGCGACTTCGGGACCGCCGACCGGCACGCGGACGCCGCCGACCGGCTGGCGGAACGGAACGAGCTGCCGCTGGTCAGCGTGTTCACCGAGTGGTACCGGGTGTTGCGGGGGGCGGCCTCCGGGCGGGTTCCCGCGGCCGAGGAGGAGGCGGCCTACCGGGTGGCCGCCGCGCGGCTGGACGACGTCGGGATGCCGGGGTTGCGACAGGGGCTGCTGCCGCTGGCGCTGCTGTCCGTACGGGTGCGGCACGGCCTGCCCGTCCTCGGCGGGGAACCCGTGGAGTGGGGGCCGTACGAGCCGTGGGTGCGGCCGCTCGTCCTGCTGGACGAGGGGCGGGGCGCCCAGGCTGCCGAGGCGGTCGGCCTGGTCCCGGAGCCGCCCCGGGACCTGCTGTTCGAGGCCATGTGGTGCCTGGTCGCGCGGGCCGCGGTCGCGGTCGGCGACCGGCGGACGGCGGCCCGCGCCCGCGAGGCCCTCACCCCCGCCGCGGCGGAGCTGGCCGGAGCCGGCAGCGGCCTGATCACGCTGGGCCCGGTCGCCGACTTCCTCACCGCCCTCGGCACCTGATTTCCTGCCTCACCACGCCATGGCCGCCGGTCTGTCGGTGGCGGGCTGTTCAATGGAAGGCATGACGGCGGACGCGGGCAGGCGTGGGATGTTCTGGGACATGCTGGCGGGCAAGGTTCCGCCGCCGCCCGCGGCGGCGCTGCTCGGCTGGGAGCTCGTCGAGGTCGATCCGGAGGCGGGCACGATCGAGGTGGCGTTCCAGGCGGGCGAGCGGTTCGCCAACCCGGTCGGCGTGGTTCAGGGCGGCTTCCTGGCCGCGATGCTCGACGACACGATGGGGCCCGCGCTGGTGGCGACGCTGCCGGAGGATCAGTTCGCGCTGACCCTCGACCTGCAGGTGCAGTTCCTGCGTCCCGCGCGGCCCGGGCGGCTCGTCGGGCGGGGGCGCGTGGTCAGGCGCGGCAAGGACGTGTGCTTCCTCGCCGGCGAGCTCCTCGACCCCGACGGCAGGACCGTCGCCACGGCGACCGCGACCGCCATGGTCCGGACGACGGGCTGACGGGCTCTTCGTGTCCGGCCGGGCGTCACCCGGCGAGCGGCCAGGTGACGGCGTAGAGCGCCAGGGCGACGCCGGCGGTGACGAACCGGACGGCGCGCGGCAGGTGCGGCATGGTCGTCCAGGCCGCCGCGGGGAAGGCGATCACGCCGCTGAGGAGGATGAGGTAGAAGCCGATGACGAAGTCGGCCGGCATGAGCAGCAGCGCCACCTGCCAGATGGCCACCAGGTACAGCGCGGCCATCAGGGCGGCCGGCCACGCCGGGCGTACGCGGAGCAGGTGGAGCAGCGGCCAGGCGGCGACCAGCGCGACCCACCGGCCGTACTCCCAGGTCAGGAAGAGGTAGCCGATGCAGCCGGTGTACTCGCCGCAGTAGCGCGCCTCCACCGAGGGGATGAGGTTCGGCATCAGGACGGCCCACGCGACGAGGGCGACGGTGAGGACGATCCCCGCCGCGCCGGCCAGGACCAGCCTTCTGGCCACGCTCCGCGCGGAGGGTGCGACGGCCTGGGGGGCGATCATCCTCGCATCGTGACACCCGGGCACGGCGCTGTCGACGGGTGCGGCGGGCGGGTCAGGGGACGTCCCACTCCAGTTGGCCGGCGACCGCCTTCGGCTTCATGTAGCCGATCGTTCCGCCGGTCTCCAGGGCGTCGGCGGTCGCCTTCAGCAGGGCGTGGTACGAGCGGATGCGGATGCCGCCGGGGGCGAAGCTCATGCTGCCCTCCTGGTCGGTCTCGCCGACGTCACGGCGTACGGAGTCGATCACGAGGCTGTCGCCCGAGCCGTCGGAGGCGACGGGGATCATGCGTCCGTCCCACCATTCGTCGCGGGGGTCGTCCGTGTCGTCGGTGGCGTCGATCCCGCACAGGACGCGCCAGTGGTCGCGGATCTCCCGGATGCTCTCGTTCCGGTTGCCCAGGAAGCCGAAGGGCCAGGTGCCCTCGGTGATGGCGGAACCGTTGTGGCGCAGCAGCGAGGCCCGCAGGTCGTCGGGGAACGACAGGCCCGTCTGCGCCTCGGCGACCGCGATGGTCGTGGCCTTTCCCGGGGCGCCGAGCGTGCGGTAGCTCTTGGGGGCGTTGGCCTTGAGCCACGTCTCGATCCGCCGCCACTGCCGGTCGACCGCGCGGGTCACCTTGGGGTCGATCTCGCGTACGTGTGGCTCGGCCGGCCGTGGACGGCAGTCGGCGTCGACCATCTCCTGGACGGAAGGCGGTTCCTGGGGTTCGGCGGGCTGCTGGTCGGCGGGCGCCGGCTCGGCGGCCTGGTCCCACCAGGTGTCCGGCTCCGAACCGCTTTCCACCGCCAGGTCGAGGTCCGTCACGCAGCGGACGCCGGCGTCCGCGTAGGCCGGGGCGCAGGGCACATTCTCGACCTCGGTCGCGGGGTCTCCTCCCTTGGAGAACACCGCCGACTCCAGGGCCTGCGCGGCCCCGGCCAGCACGACGATCGCCAGGCCCACCATGGCCCACCGGTTCAGGCGCCGCCGGGTGGCGCCGTCGAGGGGCGTCCTGTCGGCGAAGAAGGCGGCGAGGGCGGGGTTGTCGAAGAAAGTGGCCGATCTGGTGGCGTAGCGCTCGACGTCCGCCTTCGTCGGCGTCCCGAGGATGGGGGCGGGCGGCCACAGCGACGGCGCGCTCCCGGCGCCCGTCTCAGAGCCAGGCCGCGACGAACCCGGCCGCTCAGTGCCCGGCCCCTCAGTGCCTGACCGCCCAGAGCCTGGCCGCCCAGAGCCCGGCTGTTCGGGAACCGGCCGGGCGGAGTCCGGCCGGTTCGCCGGCGGCGGCGGTTCCGGTGTTCGGGAACGGCGGACGAGCACGATCGCCGCCACCGCCGCGGTCACCGCCACGGCCGCCGCCGAAAGCGCCCACCATAAGCCCCGAGATGTGATCATCCGCCGCACGTGCGGCACAGTATCGGAAGGCACCGACACGTCCCGATGAATCACACCAACTGGACGAATCCCGCCAAGACGAGCGCCGGACGCCTCTGAATCACACCAACCGGACGAACCCCGCCAAGACGAGCGCCGGACGCGTCAGAGCCAGTGCCAGGTGATGTGCGCCTCGCGGGCGGCGTCGGTCACCCATTCGTCGAAGGCGGCCTCGCCGGCGGCCTTCAGGGTGACCGCGTCCGCGACGGCCTCCTGTCGTTCGAGGACCTGGCCGGTCAGGAAGCCCTCCTCGAAGGGGACCGGACCGGCGGCGCCCCCGGCCGGCACGTCCCGCAGCGGTTCGGGCAGCTCGCCCGCCAACGTCCGGGTCCTGGTCAGCCGCAGGTCCCACCGTCCGGCCAGGGAACCGTCGAGCTCGGCGGCCTCGACCGGGGCGTCCGACAGCACCCAGGCCGCCCGTACCTGGGCGAACCGGTCACGATGGCGGTCCAGGTACGCGGGAGCCAGCTCGGCCCGCATCCGGCCGCGGAACCGCTGGTCCTTGGCGGTCATGGTCATGTGCTCGTGGAACGCCTCGGCGGTCATGCCCATCCGGTCCAGCCACTCCAGCATCGCGTCGTGCCCGAGCAGGCCGCGCCGCCTGCGGAACCCGTCCGCGGCCGCCTGGACCTCCTCCAGGCCGACGTCCTCCTGTTCGGCGGCGTTCCGCAGCACGCAGAACCGGACCAGTTCCTCCTGCGGCGACAGCCCGGGACGCGTCAGCGAACGCAGCATGAGCATCGCCTCGGACGCCGACACGTGCGTCCCGTCCACGGTCAGCACGTAACCGGCGGCCCAATGGGTCGAATGGTCCACCAGCCAGGACGTGCCGTCCTCGGCCTGCACGGCGAGCATGATGGTGCCGCCCGACGGGTGGTCGATCAGCAGGTCGTAGTCGACGACCGGCGAGCCGGGACGCGGGCTGGTCACGAGCTGGGCGCCGAGCCGCGGGTGCGCCTGGGCCCAGGCCGCGGCGGTGCGGCGGGCCTCCTCCACGGCAGAACGCCGGCGGGCCAGCCCGCGCAGCAGGTTCACGCCGCTTTCGAGGGCCGGGCCGAGGGAGAGCTGAGTCATTGCGCGTCCGTTTCTCCGGCCGTGAGCCAGTCGGCGATGGCGTCGCTGATGGGCAGGCCGGTCAGGTCTTCGATCCAGGCCCACTGGCCGTTGGGGTTGATCTCCAGGAAGACGTACTGGCCGTCGGGGGTGAGGATGAGGTCGATCGCCCCGAACGACACACCCAGCGCGGCGACCAGGTCCACGCAGCGGCGGGCGACGTCGCCGGGCAACCGGTGCACGCTGTGGCGGGCGCGGGCGAAGTCGTAGTGACGCCAGTCGTCGCGGGTGCGCGGCGAGTCCTGGGAGGCGATCTCGGCGGTGAACACCTGCCGTCCGACCACGGTGGCCCGCAGCTCCACCGCCTTGGGCACGTACGGCTGCAGGATGACCGGTTCGTGGACCATGCGCCCCCGGCCGCCGAGCGACCGCCGGTTCACGACGGTCGTGTAGACGGCGTGCGCGCCGCCGTCGATCGCGAAATTGGTGTGCTCCATCGCCTTGGCGATCAGCCGCCCGCCCGCGTTCTCGTAGGCGGGCACCAGCTCGGACGGGTCGTTGGTGACCACGGTCCGCGGCACGTCGAACCCCAGCCGCCTGGCCAGGGCCAGGTGGACCAGCTTGTTGTGCGCCCTGCGCAGCGCCGGCTGGCGGGCCGGCAGCCAGCGCGCGTCCAGCAGGTCCCAGAAGCCTTCCGTGAACCACTCCGACAGCTCCGCCCCCCGCTCGCGGAGGTCGTCGGCGGTGACGTCGTCGGCGGCGCGCGGGCGTCCGGGACGCCGGGTCCAGACGGCCGTCGTCGTGGAGAGGTCGAAGACCTGCCCGTCCCTGGTCAGGACCAGCTCTTCCCCGTCCGCGCCGAACCGGACGGTGAGCCGGGCGGCGGACGGGTACTCGCCCGGGTCCCACCACAGGACGTCCGCGCCCCGGGCCTTCAGTTTGGGCAGGACGAGGTCCACGGTCGCGTCGCCGGGCTCGCTCAGAATCAGTAGCACGTGTCCCCCCAGCCGCGTGGGAGGAGGGCAAGCCCCCTCCCACGCGGCCGCGAATCGTCTCTATCAGTAGTCGGAGACCCAGTCGGTGGGCGGGTTGCCGTTGGTGCCGTAGCAGCGCTGAGGACGCATGCCACCCGCGACGAGGCCGAGATCGACCTCCTCGATCACCGCCAGTTCGTCACCCAGATCGTCCAGACTCACGATCTTCTTGCTCATGGTCGTCACCTCCTTTCACAGTGAGCTGCGAGCCCCCCGGCTCGCGGACGTGCGAACACGTCCTCAGCTCATGTGCCAAGCCCACCATCCGGGGTTTGAAGGCGACTTGGATGTGACTTGAGAGGCAGGAGTGACCGGCGTCAGGCCCCCCGGGCCAGCGCCACGCGGACGACTTCGCGGGCCAGCAGGCGGGCCGGGTCCATGACGGGGACGGGGACCGTGGCCGGGTCCAGGGCGAGCACCACCTCGGTGCACGCGGCCACCACGCGCTCCGCGCCGCGGGCGGCCATCGAGCGGGCCTGCGCCGCCAGCGCCTCGGCGTGCTCGCGGCCGGCGCGGCCGCCCTTGACGGCGGCGATGGCGTCCATGACCTCGCGCTGGCCGGGCTCGTCCGGCTCGACCGGGGTGACGCCGTGCCGGCGCAGCGCGGGGCCGTACAGGTCGGCGCGGAGCGTGCCGGTGGTGGCCAGCAGCCCGGCGGCGCGGACGCCGTCGGCGGCGAGGGCAGCGGCGGTGACCTCGACGATGCTGACCAGCTCCAGCCCGGCCTCCTCGGCCAGGCGCGGCACGAACGCGTGCGCGGTGTTGCACGGCACGGCCAGCACCTCGCACCCGGCCCGGCTCAGCGCCCCGATGCCGTGCCGCAGTTGCGGGGTCGGGTCCTCACCGTGCCCGAGCAGGCTCGTCGACCGGTCGGGGACGCGGGGATCGCCCCAGATGACGACCGGCACGTGCTCCTGGTCGCCGGTGGCGCCGGTCGCGGCGGTCTCCTCCACGAGCTTGCCGTAGAAGTCGACGGTGGCGGCGGGGCCCATGCCGCCCAGCACGCCGACCATCCTGGCCCGGCCGAGCGCGGTCATCCGTGGGGCCTCCCTTTCCTGTGGCTTCCTCCGACGGCGGTCGGGCCCAGGATCGCGGTATAGGGTGTGCCGACCTCTGGAACGCAGTAATCAGACATCAAGGGAGGATCAGTGCAGGATTCCGGCGCCGAGCCGCCGTCGTTGCTGGCCGAGTCCGACCTTGAGCTCATCGACGCGCTGCAGATCAGCCCGCGGGCGAGCTGGGTGGAGGTGGGGGCGGCCGTCGGCGCCGACCCGGTGACGGCGGCCCGGCGCTGGCAGCGGCTCACGAGCACCGGCGAGGCCTGGACCTCGGCCGCCCTCGGCCCGCGCCAGATGCACGCGCTGAGCATGGCGTTCCTGGAGATCGACTGCGCGGCGGGCGCGGCGGCCGACGTCGCGGCGGCGCTGGCGCGCGAGCGCCACCTGATCACCGTGCAGCACGTGGCCGCCGGGCACGACCTGTTCGTGATCGCGGTGGCCCCGTCGCTGCCGGCCCTGGCCGACCACGTACTCACGGCGCTGCCCCGGGTGCCGGGCGTGGCCAAGGTCCGCACGCACGTCGCCACGCGGGTGTTCGAGGCGTCGTGCCGGTGGCGGCTGCGGGTGCTGCCGCCGCGCGCCGCCGCCGCGCTGGCCAGGCGGCCGGCCGCGCCGGAGTCGGCCAAGGAGATGGACGAGATCGACCGGCGGCTGTTCACCGCCCTGCTCGCCGACGGCCGGGCGCCCTACGCCGAGCTGGCCAGGGCGGTGGGCACGTCCGAGCGCACGGTGCAGCGCCGGCTGACCAGGCTGGTGGCCACGGGCGACCTCGACTTCCGCTGCGACCTGGCGCGTTCGCACGCGGGCTGGCACTCGGCCGCGCTGCTGTGGCTGCGGATGCCCGACGCGCTGCTGGAGGAGACCGGCCGCGCGCTGCTCGGCTGGCCGGAGACGCGTACGTGCGCGGCGCTGGCCGGGCCGCGCAACATGCTGCTCACGGTGGGCCTGCACGGCGTGGCCGACCTGCATCCGCTGGTGGTGCGGCTGGAGGAGCGCTTCCCGCACGTGAACGTTGCCGACCGGCAGATCGTGCTGCGCCAGTCGAAGCTGTACGGGCGGCTGCTCGACCCGTACGGCCGGTGCGCCGAGGTCGTCCCGGTGGACCCGTGGAGCCTTCCGCGGGCCGCGTGATCAGCGGGGCTCGGGGACCGTCCCGCCGCGGGACTCCCTGCACATGCCCGCGCGCAGCACGGCGGCCTCGCTCGTGGCGACGAGCTGCAGGTCGCCGACGGCCAGGGCGGGCAGGCCGAGCGCCGACACCGTGGCGGTGATCCGGCCGACCTCGCCGCGTACGCGTGCCTCGTCGCAGCCGACCCGGGGCGCGGGGGCGCCGAGCGTCGGCATGACCAGCAGGTCGATCCCGGCCGTGTCCGCCGCGAACGCGGCCCGCAGCGCCGCCAGCCGCTCGACGGCCCGCCGGTGCTCCTCATGGCCGATGCCGCCGGCGGCCGCCAGCTTGGCGCGTACCCCGGGGCTGTAGCGGGCGGCGCACTCGGGGAAGGTGCCCTCGTGCGTCCGGCGCGCCTGCGCACTCACGATCGTCCAGTACGGTTCCAGCACCTCGGCGGGCAGGGCCACCTCGCGCAGCCGCGCGCCCAGCTCGGCGAAGTCCCCGGCCTGCCCGCAGCCCTCGGCGACGCCCACGACCAGCCCGGCCAGCGAGTCGGGCGGCTCGACGACCTCGCCGGTCAGCGCCTGCCAGACCCGGGCGCAGTCTGCGACCGAGGTGGTCATCGGGCCGACCACGTCGAAGGCCGGCGCGAGCGGCGCCACCCCGGCGGCGGGCACGGCCCCCGAGCGCGGGCGCAGGCCCACCACGCCGCAGCAGGCCGCGGGCATGCGCACCGAGCCGCCGGTGTCGGTGCCGAGCCCGAACCGGGCGATCCCGGCCGCGAGCGCCGCGGCGGTGCCGCCGCTCGAACCGCCGGGGGTCAGGTGCGGGTGGCGCGGGTTGCGCACGTCTCCCCAGTGCGGGTTCTCGCTGGTCACGCCCCAGGCGAACTCGTGCTGGTTGGCCTTGCCGACCAGCAGCGCGCCGGCCTCGTCCAGCAGTTCGACGCAGCGGGCGTCGGCCAGGGCCGGTTCGGCGCCGTACAGGGCGGAGCCTCGGGTGGTGGGCAGGCCGGCCACGTCGATCATGTCCTTGACCACGTACGTCCAGTTCCGCAGCGGCCCGTCCGGCGTGGGACGGACGTCGCGCCCGAGCCGGTCGAGCACGGGCTCGGGACCGGCCTCGATGAGGATGTCGTGCCCGCTGTGGAGGCGGATTGCCTCGGCGGACTGGGCGATCGCCGCCTCGCGTTCCACGGTGGAAGATCTCCTTAACCTTGCGCGGGCACGGCGACGCCAGGTGGTCGCGGCCCGGGGGTGATCCGGCACATGCTGGCAGATCGGCCCTGGCCGCGTCGAGAGGCGGGTCAGACGGTCAGCGCGTCCAGGAGCCACTGGAGGCGGGCGGTCTCCCGGTCGGGATGGACCAGCGTGAAGATGCTGCGGCTGATGTTGAGCCATGGCACGTCGACCACCACGACGTCCTCGCCGTGGCCGCGCAGTGCGAGGTCGGGGATGAGGGCCGCGCCCACGCCCGCGCCGATCAGCGACAGAGTGATCTTGAAGTCGTCGGAGTGGCAGACCACGCGCGGGTGCAGGGACCAGTGGGCGAACAGGGCCTCGAAGAGCGTGGCGTCGCTGCTGGCCGGATGGTGCATGATCCACGGCAGGTCGACGAGCTGCTCGGCCCGGTACGGCGACAGGTCCGGCCAGAGCCTGGGCAGGACGAGCTTGTACCGGTCCTCGGCGATCCACCGCCTGTTCAGCACCGACGGCCACGACAGCCCGGTGTTGCCCACCTGGTAGACCACGGCGGCGTCCATCTCGCCGCCGCTGCCCAGACGGGCGATGAGCTGGGACGACTCGGCGACCGACAGCCGGATCCCGGCCCGGTCCTCCGGTTCCATCTCCCGCAGGACCCCGGCCAGCACGTCGGTGAAGCTGGGGAACAGCCCGAGACGGATCTGCGGCTCGCTGTTGCGGTGCACCGCCTGGACGGTGGCCACCATGCGCTCGATGTCGGCGAGCACCGTCTCGGCCTGCCTGGCCAGCACCTCCGCCGCGCTGGTCGGCAGCACGCTGTGCGCGAAGCGGTCGAACAGCCGCACGCCGGTCTCGCGTTCCAGCGCGGCCATCTGCTGGGAGACGGCCGAAGAGGTGTATCCGAGACGATTCGCCGCGGCCGCGAACGACCCCAGACGCACTACCTCACCCAGTGTGCGCAGATGTTCTGGCTTGAGCATAAGCGTTCCTTGCCCTCAGCGCTGCTAAATGTCGTGTTTATATCGCTTCCTACTTCTTTCTGCCACTTCTACAGTGAGCCGCACCACCCCACCCGAAACCCCTGAGAGATCCATGACATGCGCGTATACCGCAACGCCACCATTCGCACCGGCACCAACGGCGCCCCCGCCGCCCAGGCCATGGCCGTGGACGGCGAGCTGATCGTCGCCGTCGGGAACGAGGCCGACGTGCGTGCGGCGGCGGGCTCGGGAGCCGAGCTGGTGGACCTCGAAGGCGCCGCCGTCCTGCCCGGCCTGTACGACGCCCACATCCACACGGCCCAGTACGCCCAGAGCCTCGGCGCGGTCGACCTGCGCGACGTGCGCTCCCTGGACGAGGCCCTGGCCAAGGTGGCCGAGCACGCGGCGACCCTGCGGCCGGGCGCGTGGCTGTTCGGCGGCCGGTGGAACAGCAACATCTGGAACCCGCCCGTCCAGCCCGACCGCAAGGCCCTCGACTCGGTCTGCCCCGACCTGCCCGTGGCGCTGCCCAACGTCGACGGCCACACCGTCTGGGCCAACTCCGCCGCGCTGCGGATGGCCGGGATCGACGCCTCCACCCCCGACCCGGTCGGCGGCGAGATCGTCCGGGACGAGTACGGGGAGCCCACCGGCATCCTGCGCGAGTCCGCGTCCTATCCGCTGCGCGCCCTCATGGTCTCCGGCGACCTGCGCGACCTGCTGCGCGCCGGCCAGGAGGAGCTGCTGTCGTTCGGGCTGACCAGCGTGCACGACATCGACGGCGAGGACTGCCGGGCCGCCTACCTGGAGCTGCGCGACTCCGGCGAGCTGAAGATCCGCGTGCACAAGGCGATCCCCACGGTCGCCCTGGACGCCGCCATCGCCGAGGGACGCCGTACCGGCCAGGGCGACGACTGGGTCCGCACCGGCCCGGTCAAGGTGTTCAGCGACGGCGCGCTGGGCTCGCACACCTGCCACATGCACGAGGCGTTCGCCGGTGAGCACGACAACACCGGCATCGCGGTCACCCCGTACGAGGACCTCGTACGGATCTTCAGCAAGGCGGCGGCGGCCGGCATCGCGGTCGCCACGCACGCCATCGGCGACCGCGCCAACCGGCTGGTCCTCGACGCCTACGAGGCGATCGGGACCACCGCCGGCCTGCGGCACCGCATCGAGCACGCCCAGCACCTGCGGCCCCAGGACCTGACCAGGATGGCCAGGCTGGGCGTCGTCGCCTCGATGCAGCCGGTTCACTGCACCACCGACATCGCCCTGGTGGACTCGCTGCTCGCCGGCCACGACCTGGCCTCCTACGCCTGGCGAGGCATGCTCAACGCCGGGGTCGCGCTGGCCTTCGGCTCCGACGCGCCGGTGGAGAGCCCCGACCCGTGGGCCGCCCTCTACGCCGCGGTCACCCGTACCAGGCAGGACGGCACGCCCGCCGGCGGCTGGCAGCCGGAACAGCGGCTGAGCATGGCCGAGGCGATCACCGCACACACCCTCGGCGCCGCGTACGCGGCCGGCGAGCAGGACCGCAAGGGCGTGCTCGCGCCCGGCATGCTCGCCGACTTCATCGCCGTGGACACCGACCCGTACCTGGAACCGCCGGAGGCGGTGCTGCGCACCCAGGTCCTCACCACCGTCGTCGGCGGCGAAGTCCGCTGGCAGCGATCCTGAAGGAGCACCCCCTCGTGAACATCCGCACCATCTCCGCCCTCGCCGCCGGCGCGCTGCTGGCCGCCACCACCGCCTGCGGCGCCCAGTCCCTGGACGGCGGCGGCGACGCCGCCCCCGCGGACGGCGGCACGGCGGCGGTCACGCTCGACCAGGCCCCCACCGAGGAGAAGGCGGCCGACGTGATCAACGCCATCACCCCGGACAAGGACCTGGCCGCCAAGGCGCCCGCCCGCCTGAAGACGCAGGGGCTGAAGGTCGTCACGTCCGTCGGCTACCCGCCCATGGAGGTGTACGCGAGCGACGGCAAGACGGCGATCGGCTTCGACCCGGCGCTGGCCAGGGCCATCGCCAGGAAGCTCGGCGCCAAGGTGACCATCTCCGACGAGGAGTTCAACTCCCAGATCCCCGGCGTGCTCACCGGCCGCTACGACTTCGTCATCTCCTCGATGAGCGACACGCCGGAACGGCAGAAGCAGGTCACGTTCGTGGACTACGTGCAGGCCGGCGCCGGTCTGCTGGTCAAGAAGGGCAACCCGGCCAAGATCAACGGCCCGGCCGACGTGTGCGGCAAGACGGTCTCCGTCGTCGACAACGGCTCGTCCATGGAGCTGGCCGAGCAGTACGACGCCGACTGCAAGAAGGACGGCAAGCCGGCCGTCAACATCCTGAAGTTCCCCGGCGACCAGGAGGCCCTGATCCAGCTCACCGGCGGCCGGGCCCAGGCCACCATCACCGACTACGTCGTGGCCGCCAGCAAGGCCGCCGACCCCAAGCTGGACGTCGAGGCGATGGCCCTGGAGGGCACCGAGAGCCCGTGGGGCATCGGCATGAAGCCGGACGACAAGGAGCTCGTCGAGTCGGTGAAGGGCGCCCTGGACTCCCTCATCGCCGGCGGCGAGTACGCGAACCTGCTGAAGGCGTGGAACCTGGACAAGCTGGCCGTCCAGTCCGCTGTCGTCAACGGCGGTAAGTGACCATGCGCACGGAACCCTTCACCGGGCCGTCCGGGGAGCACATCCCGGTCGCCAGGGCGCGGCACTGGGGACGCCTGGCGGCCGCGGCCGTCGTGACGGCGATCGCCGGCTGGCTGGTCTACCTGGTCGTGGTGAACCCGCGCCTCGACTGGGGCAAGGTCGCCGAGTACCTGTTCAACGACCGCATCCTCGCCGGGATCTGGGTCACCATCGAGATCTCGGTGCTGGCGACCGTGCTGGGGCTGGTGCTCGGCGTCGTCGTGGCGATCATGCGGCTGTCGCACAACCCGGTGCTCAGCGGGCTGGCCACGCTCTACATCTGGTTCTTCCGCGGCACGCCGGTGCTGGTGCAGCTCATCTTCTGGTACAACCTGGCCTTCCTGTTCCCCGAGCTGGTGCTCAAGGTGCCGTTCACCACGATCGGCGTCAAGTGGGACACCAACCTGGTGATGACCGGTTTCACCTCGGCCATGCTGGGGCTCGGGCTGAACCTGGCGGCGTACTTCGCCGAGACCGTACGGGCCGGGATCCAGGCCGTCGACCACGGCCAGACCGAGGCCGCGTACGCGCTGGGCATGACGCCGGCCAAGCGGATGCGCGTGATCGTGCTGCCGCAGGCGCTGCGCATCATCATCCCGCCCACCGGCAACGAGTTCATCTCCATGCTGAAGACCACGTCCCTGGTCTACGTGGTGGCCGGGCACGACCTGATGACCAACGCCAGCCAGATCTACAAGGCCAACAACCTGATCATGGAGCTGCTCATCGTGGCGAGCCTGTGGTACATGCTCATGACCGCCGTGGCGACCTTCCTCCAGGGCCGGCTGGAACGCCGGTTCGGCTCCGAGGCCGTACGGCTGGTCCGCGGCGGCGGGCTGGCGGCCCGGATCCTGCCCAAGGCGGCGGCGTGAAGCCCGTCGTGCACGCCACGGGCGTGCGCATGGGCTACGGCGACACGCAGGTGCTCAACGGCGTGGACTTCACCGTCGCGCCCGGCGAGGTGAGCTGCGTGATCGGGCCGTCGGGATCGGGCAAGTCGACCTTCCTGCGCTGCGTCAACGGGCTGGAGCAGGTGCTCGGCGGCAGCCTGCGGGTGCTCGACGAGGAGGTCGGTCACAGCCTGCGCGAGGGACGCTACCGGCCGTGGACGCCCAAGGAGTTCGCCGTCTTCCGCCAGCGGATCGGCATGGTGTTCCAGCGGTTCAACCTGTTCGCCCACCAGAGCGCGCTGGAGAACGTGGCCTGCGCCCCCGTCCACGTGCTCGGCGTCCCGGCGGATCGGGCCCGGGTGACCGCCATGGAACACCTGGACCGCGTCGGCCTGGCCGCGCACGCCCACAAGCGGCCCCACCAGCTCTCCGGCGGCCAGCAGCAGCGGGTCGCCATCGCCAGGGCCCTGGCGATGAGCCCGGAGCTCATGCTGTTCGACGAGCCCACGTCCGCGCTGGACCCCGAGCTGGTGGACGAGGTGCTGGAGGTCATGCGCGGCCTGGCCGCCGACGGCATGACGATGGTCGTGGTCACCCACGAGATCGCCTTCGCCAGGGAGGTCGGCGACCGGCTGGCCTTCTTCGCCGACGGGGTCGTGGTAGAGAGCGGCCCGCCGGCCGAACTGCTGGCCAACCCGGGGCACGAGCGGACCAGGGCGTTCCTGTCCAGCGTCCTGAGCTCGGACAACCGCTCCTGACGACGGCCCGGCAGCCCGACCGCGGCTGCCGGGCCTCCGATCAGCGTGCGCTGAACCGCAGGAAACCGGCCGTCTGTGTCGTGGCGGCGATCAGGGAGCCGGCGATCAGCGCCAGCCACAGGCCGTTCAGCCCCCACGCCTGCGCCGCCGGGCCCGCCACGGCGGCGAGCACGCCGTTGCCGAGCACGGCCGACCCCAGCGTCCAGGACGACCGCCGGAGCGCCGTCAGACCGGCGGACATCACGATCGCGCAGTGGTCGGCCAGGGCGTAGACCACCGACAACGGGCGACGGCGGCCAGCCCGAGCAACCCGTGCAGCGACAGCAGGACGGCGTGGGCCGCCGCCCCCTGGGCCCCCGTCCGCGCGGCGGCGTAGGTCACCCCGCCCAGGACCGCGAACTTGACGACGAGCGTGGCCGACATCGGCAGGCCCACCCTGGCCATCCGCAGGATCTCCCGGGGACGGGGGCGTCCCGGCCACGGCGACCGTCCGCGCAGCTCGGGCAGGCGCAGCAGGAGCGCGTTGGACACGGCGACGGCCACGGCGGTGGACGCCAGCAGCGCGACACCGCTGCCCTGAACCCCCATCCGCGGCACCAGGACGAGATGCAGCACGATGTTCGCAGCCGTGCTCGACAGGCCGGACCTGAGCACCAGCCGGCTGCGTCCCAGCGCGACCAGCATGCCGCCGGCGCCGCTGCCCGCGGCGTACAGCAGCACCTGGGCCGCCATCAGCGGCGGCAACGCGCCGAACTCGGCCGCCACCTCGCCGGGCGCCCCACCGATCCGCGCGATCATCGGGACCCCGAGCATGACGCCCGCGCCGGCCGCGCCGAGTCCGAGGGTGAGCCAGCGCGCGTCCTTCAGGACGGCCAGCGCCTCGCCCGGACGGTCCCGGCAGGCGGCGACGAACGGCGCCATCCCCCGCAGCCCGCCCGACACCGCGGCCGTGACCGGGGTGAGCACCGCGTTGACGAGGGCGAACGCCGCCAGTTGCGCGGTGGCCTGGCGTCCGAGTAGGGCGGTGCCGACGAGCTGGGCGACGACGCCGGCACTCATGGACAGGTAGAGCGGAACGGCGGCGGCGAGAAGCGCACGATGTGGGGAGGGCATGAAAGGCAAGATCCCGGGGGCGCCTGCCCGCCGGGATGCATGATCATTATACCGGTACGCCGCCCGTCCCGTCTGCCCCTTCGCCTCTCAGCCGCCCATGTCCGTCGAGGTCGTCCGCGGCACGGCGGGTTCAGGCAAACCTGACCTCCAGCCTGATCCGCTGGTTGGTCCCGCTCTGCTCGAAGTCGGCGGTGACCTGCGAGCCGAAGGAGGAGCTGCCGGTCAGCTTCACCTGGAGCGGGTAGACCTTGCCGCTGCCGGCCGAGCGGTAGGTCGCGGTGATCCGGTACCGCCCCAGGGGCACGTCCACCACCGCCCAGCCGCTGTCGGTGTAGACCGGTTCGCGACCGGAGACGACCCTGCCCTTGCTGCCGTCGATCAGCGGGCCTACCGGGGTCATCGTCAGCCGTACGTTCTCCTGGTCGACGTTCTCCGGGAGGTTGTCGAACCAGAGGTTCGTGGCGACCAGGCCGCCGTAGTAGCGGCCGTCGGTGCCCGGCCGCCTGCCGGTGACGCGCCAGGTGAAGTTCCGTACGCCGCCGGCGCTCGCCCGGACGGAGGCGGTCGAGGAGGGCTCAAGGTCGAAGGTGTACTGCCTGCCGTTGAACTGCCGCGTCACCGAGGCGCTGACCACCCAGGACGACGGTTCGTGCGGCAGTCGCGTCCGGTAGAGGCCGTTACGGTCGCTGAGCAGCACGATGTCGCTGTTGTAGTAGCGCCGGTCCTTCACCACGACCTTCGCGCCCTCGACCGGCCGCCCGGCCGAGTTCACCACCCGTCCCTGTACGGCGTAGGCCGCCGCCGCGATGCTCACGTCAGCCGCGTCGGCCGGGCCCGGCGCGCACCCGAGCACCGCGCTCAGGACGAGCGTCGCCCCCGTCCTGCCCAGAACCGACCGTTTCCTCGTCTCCCCCACGCCCATCTTCTCCCCGTCCACCGAACGCGTCCCGTCCTGCCGGCCAGAAACGAGATCACCCTGGCACCGGCCCCTTGGAAACGGCTGGAAAGCACTGGAGACGGCCAGTGGAGTGCCCTCGGCCGGATGGTCCTCGGCTGGGGCGGCGGGCGAGCCTCGGCTACAGTGGAGAGGAGATTGTGCATAAGCACCTATGACTTTGGGGAGGCAGAGCCCGCCGCGGCGGGCTCGTTGTCGTGAGAGGTCTGACGAGCAGCCTGGGGCAGGACGAGTCCGGGGCCGTGTGGCGCGGCGCCCCCCACCCGGTCCTGCTGGTGGACACCGCCGGTGTCATCGCGCAGGCCAACGACGCGGCGCTGCGGCTGCTGCCCGAGGCGGTCCCCGGTGCGGCGCTGGCCGACAGCGCCCCCGCCTGGCTCTCCCGGGCCCACGACGCCCCCGGATCTCCGGATGCCTCCGCCGATGCCGGCGTGCGCGGCCTGATCGGGGAGTCCACGTTCGAGGCCCGTCCGGTCCGCGACGGCGACGTGACCGCCTGGTGGCTCACCGACGCCACCGACCTCGTACGCGCCACCCAGGCCCTGCACCTCGAACGCGAGCGCACGTCGTTCCTCGACAAGGCCTCCGGCGAGCTGCTGTCCTCGCTCAACCTCGACCGCTGCCTGGAGGTGACCGCCCGGCTGGCCGCCCGCCACCTGGCCGACGCCGCGCTGGTCATCCTGCCGCCGTACCGGCGCAGGCACTCGATCGCCTACTGCGGCCCGGACGGCGCCGTCGTCCGGGAGGAGCTGGCCGTCGACCCCGAGGCCGTGCCGGGCCTGGCCGAGGCGTTGCAGGGCTATCCGCCCCTGCCCTCCCGCTGGATCGATCCCGCCGCCGCCCCCGGCTGGCTGGCCCGCGACGGGCTCGGCGAGGTCGGCTCGATGGTCGTGACCGCCCTGCCCGGCCACGGCGTCCCGGCGGGGGCGCTCGTGCTGCTGCGCGGCAACGGCCAGGCGGGCTTCTCCGACGGCGAGGAAGTCTTCGCGCGGCTGTTCGCGGCCCGCGCCGGGGCCGCGATGTCCGCCGCCCGCCTGTACGCCGAGCAGGCCGACATCACCGAGACCCTCATGCGCGAGCTCCTGCCGCCCCGCGTGCGCAGCCTGCAAGGCGTCGAGGTCGCCGCCCGCTACCGGCCCTCCGAGCACACCGCCCGCGTCGGCGGCGACTTCTACGACCTCCACCCGCCCGCCGAACCCGGCCAGGAGTCGCTGGTGGTGCTCGGCGACGTGGCCGGCAAGGGCCTTGAGGCCGCCGTGCTCACCGGCAAGATCCGGCACACCCTCCAGGCCCTGCTGCCGCTGGCCGACGACCATCAGCGCGTGCTCGAACTGCTCAACGGCGTCCTGCTCAAGAGCAGCGACCGCTCCCGGTTCGTCACGCTCGTCCTGGCCTCGATCCGGCGGGCCGGCAACCGCGTCCTGGTCCGGGTCACCAGCGCCGGGCACGCGCCGCCCGTCGTCGTACGCGGCGACGGGCGCGTCGACGTGGCCGGCACCAAGGGCACCCTCATCGGCATGCTCGAACGCGTCACCAGCGTCACCGACACCGTGGTCCTCGAACCCGGCGAGACCTGCCTGCTCTACACCGACGGCATCACCGAGGCCGTCGGCGGCCCGCTGGGCGACGAGATGTTCGGCGACGAACGGCTGCTGGAGGAGTTGCGGCAGTGCGGCGGCATGCCGCCCGAGGCGATCACGGAACGTGTGGAGATGTTGTCCTCCCAGTGGGTAGGGGGTGGCGATCACGATGACATGGCCGTGATCGCCATCACGGCGCCGCGCGGAGCACATCTGAGCGCGGTGGGAGGACACGGACGGGGAAGGTTCACCGCATGACGCACGCAGACGGATTCTCCGCCTGGCGCGAAAAACTCTGGAACGCCGCTGTCGCAGGCGACGAATACGCCGCCACCGACGCCGCGCTCGCCGCGCTCGACCAGGACATCCCTCTGGAAACCCTGCTGCTGAAGGTCGTCGCCCCCGTACAGGCCCGGGTGGGCCTTGAGTGGGAAACCAATCGCATCACGGTGGCGCAGGAGCACACCGCCACCGCCGTCAACGAGCGGGTGCTGTCCGCGCTCGCCCACCATCCGGCCGCCCGCGCCGCCGCCGCGAACGGCCCGGTCCTCGGGCGCATCGCCGTCGCCTGCATCGACGGCGAGTGGCACGCCATGCCCGCCCGGATCCTGGCCGAGGTGCTGCGGCTGCGCGGCTGGCGGGTCGACTACCTCGGCGCCCAGGTCCCGACGCCGCACCTCATCACGCACCTGCACCGCACCGCCTGCGACGTGGTGGCGCTGTCCAGCTCCATCCCCACCCGGCTGCCCGGCGCGCACGCCGCCATCACCGCCTGCCAGGCGACCGGCACGCCGGTGATGGCCGGCGGCGCCGCGTTCGGACCGGACGGCCTCTACGCCCGCCTCCTCGGCGCCGACGCCTGGGCCGCGGACGGCGCCGCCGCCGCCGACCGGCTCGCCGCCGGCCCGCTGCCCCGCCCCACCGCCCCCCGCCAGGCCGTGGACGACCTGCCGCACCTGGACGACCAGGAGTACACCCTGGTCAGCCGGTCGGCCCGGCGCCTGGTCAGGGACGTCATGGGCGGCCTGGAGGAACGCGTCCCCGCGATGGCGGCCTACACGCCGCAGCAGCGCCGGCACACCGCCGAGGACGTCCTGCACATCGTCGACTTCCTGGCCACCGCGCTCTACGTGGACGACCCCGCGCTGTTCGGCCGCTTCCTCACCTGGACGGCGGGCGTCCTGACCGCTCGCGGTGTCCCGGCCGGTGCGCTGCTACCGGCCCTCGACCTGCTGGGCGGCCGACTGGAGGACTTCCCGCGCGCCTCGGCCCTGATCGCCCACGGGCGCGATGCCATACGCGCCGCGTCCTCCCCCACCGACGACCCCCCTCTCCCCGGCCACGGAAAGATCGCATGACCGCCTTCGCCCCCGATCCGCTGACCCTCGCCCAGGACACGCCCCACCCGGGGGTGCTGCGCGTCCACGTCAACGGCGACCTGGACTACAACACCGCGCGCGAGCTGCTGGCCACCGCCGTCGCCGCGCTCGCCGACGGCGCCCTGACCGACCTGCACCTCGACTTCGACGGTCTGCACTTCTGCGACTCCAGCGGGCTGTCGGCGCTGCTGATGATCCACCAGCACGCCGTGTCGGCCGGCACTCGGCTGCATCTGGAGCAGCGCCCGCGGGTGCTGGAGCGGCTGCTGGACGTCAGCGGCACGTACGAGCACCTCACCGGCGCCCCGGCCGCCGTCACCCAGCATTCCTTCACCCAGGACTGAACCTCGCCGGGGACCGTCCCGCCTCTGGAACCCGTCCGGAGCCCGCCTTCGGCCGGGTTCAGCCTGCCGTGACCCAGCCGGCTGCCGGGAGGCCCCTCTCGCGGCCCGACGCGCGACGGAAGACCGCGGCTCCGGCCGTCGCGGCGAGCACGGTGTCGCCCATGGCGATGTGCTCGGCCATCCCCGTACGGCGCATCATGTTGGCGCAGTTCGACGGGGGCCTGGCCACCGCCAGGTCGCCGCCGGTCTCATGGGCGTGCTTCCACAGCGCGATGACGACGGCCAGCCCGGTGGAGTCGAAGAACTCGACGCCTTCGAGGTCGAGCACGATCATCCGTATCGGGGCCCGGCCGCCCCCGTCGCCGTCTCTGTCACCGTCGCCGGCCACGATGCCGAGCGCCCATTTCCGGAACTCGGGTTTCTGCGTGAAGTCGAGGTCTCCGCTCAACTCCATGACCAGGCAACCGTCCGCCTGTCTCGTCTCCGCCCGCAACCGGGGCCCCTGCCAGCTCGTCTCAAGCTCTTCGCCGTCGATGCCGTCCACCTCCAGGTGCCTGCTCTTCTACCCGTCTGCTTCGGGCCCACGCCGCCGTTGGTGAGAAGCGTACGCATCCCGGGTGGTGGACGCCGCCCATCGGGGGATACGAGCTGAGATGTCCGGGATCAAGCCGTGGGACAGGTAGGTTGGCCGACCATGGACGACCTCCGACGCCCGTTCCGCGCCCGCCCGCCGATGTCCCGCACCGGCCGCGGCCGTACGCTCGCCTGTCTCCTGCTGCTGGGCGCGGCGGTCGCCGGGACGGCGGGATGCGGCAGCGCGGACGCCACCGGCACGGCCGCGCCCGCCCCCGAACCCGCCCCCGCATCGGCGACCGCGACGGCGACGGCGAGCGCCGGGGCCTCCTCCGGTCAGGCGCTGCCGGCCCCCGCCGCGCCGCTCCCGACCGACCCCGCCCGTCTGGCGACCGCGCTCCGCGAGACGGCCACCGCCCTGAACGCGGCCATCGACCGCTGGCGGCCCGCGAACGGAACCCCGCCGCGGGACGTCGAGCTCCTGGCCCTCTACCAGCAGCGCCTCTACCGCCACGCCGCCCGCCACCGCGACCTGGCCGACCGCGCCTTCGCCCGCCTGCCCGCCGCGCTCGCCGCCCAGGCCAGGGACAACGTCACCGCCCTGCGCGAGCTGCTCGCCCTGACCCGGCCCATCAAGCCGTCCGCCGTGTTCAAGGTCCAGCGGGCCCGCCCCGCCGACGAGCTGCTCGGCCACTTCAAGCGGGCCGAGCGCCGTTTCGGGGTGGAATGGGAGGTGCTGGCGTCGGTGATGCTCGTCGAGAGCAAGTTCGGCCGGGTTCGCGCCGACAGCCATGCCGGAGCCCAGGGGCCCATGCAGTTCATGCCGGCGACCTGGCGGGCGTACGGGATGGGCGGCGACGTGCAGAACCCCCGGGACGCCGTCATGGCCGCGGCCAACTACCTGCACGCCAGCGGCGCCCCCGGCGACAACCGGCGCGCGTTGTACGCCTACAACCGGTCGCGGGCGTACGTGGACGCCGTGCTCCTGCACGCCCGGCAGATGCGGCGCGACCCGCGCGCGTACTACGCGTACTACAACTGGCAGGTCTTCGTGCTCACCACAGCCGGGGAACGCCGCCTGACCGGCCC
This sequence comes from Nonomuraea sp. NPDC049607, assembly GCF_040675375.1. NCBI lineage: Bacteria > Bacillati > Actinomycetota > Actinomycetes > Streptosporangiales > Streptosporangiaceae > Nonomuraea > Nonomuraea sp. NPDC049607. The sequence goes on along the minus strand of NZ_JBFAOV010000043.1, from coordinate 21,739 downwards.
GAAGTGACCCCGCGGGGGTCTCAGTGTCATTGCACTGTCACCGCGACGTCCGAGCGGACCTCGCCGCGTCGGCCATCTCCGTCAGGACGTCGTCGAGCGGCGTGGCGGCCACTCGGCCGCGCCTGCCGGGCGGTCTTCACCCGCGCGAGCGCGGGGCGCTGATCGCCGGACGGCTCAGCGACGCGGGCCGTACACCGGCAGGGGACGGGCGTTCCTGCCCTGGACGCGGCGCTCCACCGCGCCGACGGCCTTCATCAGCGGCAGCCGGACCAGGGCGTCACGGACGCAGCGCCCGCCCTCGGTTCTGGGCACCATGAGCCGCACGTTGGGCCCGATCTGCTGCTTCTTCTCGACCAGCGGGCGATGGACGGCGTCGTACCGGGCGAAGGCGACGCGGTGATCCCCGCCGGCCGCGGCCAGCTCCCCCGCCAGCCGGTACGCCCCCACCAGCGCCAGCTCCGCGCCCGCCCCCGAAGCCGGGGACGCGCACCAGGCGGCGTCGCCGACGAGCACGACCCGGCCTTGGGACCATGAGTCCATGTGCACCTGGCCCAGCGCGTCGAAGTAGAAGTCGGGGTCGGCCAGGGCCGAGTCGAGCAGCTCCCTGGTACGCCAGGACGTCTCGTCCCCGAACGTCCGGCTCACCAGCCGTTTGTGCTCGGCGACGTCCCGGTGGTCGTAGTCCAGCGGCGCGGACCGGAAGATGAAGTACGCCTTGGCCTGGGCGTGGTTGCCCGACCGGTAGATCCCGGCCATGCGGCCCGGCGTGTTGAACATCGTGACCCAGCGGTCCTCCCCGAGCGCCGCGTCGGCGTCGGCGAAGGCGAAGTAGTGGTCCTTGTGCCTGACGAACTCCTCCTCCGGCCCGAACACCAGCCGCCGCACGTGGGAGTGCATGCCGTCGGCGCCGACGACCAGGTCGAAGGCGCGGGCGGGCGCGTGCTCGAAGGTGACCCGCACGCCGTCGTCGTCCTGCTCAAGGCCGCGGATCGTGTCGCCGAACAGGATCTCCACGTCGGTCGCCTCGTCCAGCAGCGCCACCAGGTCGCCGCGCATGATCTCCACCGAGCCGGGGTCGCGGAACTCGACGCGCGCCACGGGCCGGTCGCCGGCGTCCACGAACTTCATGCCGTGCACGTCGGCGGCCAGCTCGCGCACCCGCGGCATGATGCCCATCCGCGCGGCCACCTCGACGGCGTCGCCCCGCACGTCCACGCCGTTGCCGCCGGTGCGCAGGCGGGGAGCGCGCTCGACGATCGTGGGCCGGAAACCGTGCCGGGTCAGCCAGTGGGCCAGGGCGAGCCCGGCGATGCTCGCGCCGGAGATCAGGACGCGCTCGTTCATGGGGACTCCATCGCGCTAGAGTTAACTGAAATAAGCGTTCCAGTTAACTATGTGGAATGGACATTCCAGTTGTCAACACCCGCCGAGCCCAGACGCCGCGCCGACGCCGTGCGCAACCGCCGACTCGCCCTCGACGCGGCCATGACGCTGCTGGCCGAGCCCGGCGCGCCCCTCACGGTCGAGGCCATCGCCAAGCAGGCGGGGGTGGGGGCCGCGACCGTCGTACGCGCCTTCGGCGGCAAGGACGCCCTGCTGGACGCCGCGGTCTCCCGTCTGCTCGAACCGGTCGTCCGGCGCGCCCGCGACCTGCTCGCCGAGACCACGCCCTACCAGGCCCTGCGCACCTTCCTCCGCGAGCTGGTCGCGTTCCAGACCGCCCACCACGCCGTCAACGACCAACTGGACGGCCTCGACCTGCCGGCCACCACCGCCCTGCGCGCCGGCCTGGTCGCCGCCGTGGAGGAGATGATCGAGGGGGCGCGGCGCGAGGGCGCGATCCGCACCGACCTCGACCCCGCCGTCGTCACGACGCTCATCGGCCGGACCGCCCTGGCCGTCGCGCGCACCCAGCCCCCCTCGCAGGTCCTCGCCGACGCCTACCTCACCGTCCTGCTGGACGGCCTGCGCCCCGCCCGGTGACCCCGTCGGCTCGCTCTACACGCGCAGGACCCGCGGCTCACCCGACGGGCGTCCCCCCGCCGCCAGCACCTCCGCCAACAGGCCCGGAAGCCCCACGGGCCGCAGGGACTCCGTGGCCTCGGCCGCGGCCAGCTCGGCCGACGACCACCATCGATGCCCCACGATCCCCTCCTCCTCCCCCGGCTCCAGGTGGGCGCGGGTGACGGCCTGCGTGCCCCGCGTCCGCGCGAGGAAGTACCGCTCCTGCACGTGCACGGGCTCGCCGTCCCACCGGACGACCCCGTCGAGGATCCACAGGCACGGCCCCCACTCGACCTCCGCCAGCCCGGTCTCCTCCAGCAGTTCCCTGCGAGCGGCCTGAAGGAAGTCCTCGCCCGCCTTCAGCCCTCCGCCCGGGGGCACCCAGAACAACTCCCGGACCGGGGACCCGGGAACGACGATGACGCCGTCGTACCTGTGCTGGATCATCAGAACGCGATCGTGCCGGTCCAGCAGCACAGCCCGGGCACCTCGTCGGCTTCGCGTCGGCGAATTTGTCGTGGCCATACGCCATGATCGGCGATCACCCACCCCGTACGCCCCCAAGGAGTGTCATGGTCGCCGACGACAGAACCGGATGGTCCGGCATGGACCGGGACAGCTGGACGAACCTCAGCGTGGTCCGCTCCCGGCTCGACGCGGGCGCCGACCCCAACTCCGGCGTGTACTTCCACGAACGGCCGCTGCACGCCGCCGCCGAACGGGGCTCGGCCGAGGTGGTCACCGAACTGTCCCGGCGCGTCGACGACGTCGATGCCGAGCAGGAGGGCCGTACCGCCCTCTGGGAAGCCGTCTTCAACAACCGTCCCGACAACGCCCGCAGCCTGGTCGCCGCCGGGGCGGACCCGTGGCGGCCGATGATGAACGGCTGGTCCCCCGGACGGCTCAGCCTGGCCACCCCGACCCCTGACCTGTTCCCCCTCCCCGCCGGCGAGACCGGCCTGTCGGACGCCGAGGCCGCGGCCGTGGCCGACGCCAGGCACCTGATCGACGTGCTGGGCGAGCCGGAGGACGACGGCTTCAGCCTCGCCTGCGTGGCGGGCGTCGGCGCCGCCGAGGCGGCCCGGCGGCTGGAGGCCGTACCGGCTGACGACGCCGACGTCGAAGAACTGATGGAAGACCCGTTCGCGGACTTCGACAACAGCCTGGCCATCATCGGCGTCACGGACGTGCCCGGCGGATGCGTCGTCTTCCAGCCCGAGGGGTACAACGCGTCCACCCCGGGCGTCATGAAGCGCCTGTCGGCCGGCTCCGTCTGCTACGGCATGTTCGCCAACCCCAAGAGCGGCAACCAGGGAGCCGTCTGCCGCGACGGCGCCATGGAGGATTGGGACACCCATCCCGGCGGGGGCTCCGTCTCCGACGACGAGCCCGCTGAGGAGATCCTCGCCACCTACCTCTACCACCACCGGGCGGTGGCGTACTGCTTCGCCGGCGCGGGCCTGCGACCGGCCGACGCCCGATCGCTCACCTTTCGACCTGACATGTGGCTCAGGCTTCCCGAGCGGGACTGGTGGAGCTGATCAGGGCCGATCGCCCCGCGCAAGGGCGCGCCCTTCTTCGCGCATCGGAAAAAAGAGACAAGATCCACAAAACGCACCAATGAAGATCAACGAGCGCTACCGTGGAAATGATCACTGCGGCGGCGTGTGCCGCCCCACGAGGAAGGACCATGCATGCGACAGAAGGCCGCACGGTTCGGTGTGACACTGGCCATGGCCGGAGCCCTCGCCGCCGGCACCCTCGCCACCGCTGCTCCGGCCGGCGCCACGGCTACGAGCTGGGCCCCTTACCAGGCGTACCGCACCCTTCAGAACTGCGTCTCGGCCGGGACCACCCTGCTCGTCACCAAGGGGTACAAGGAGTACGAGTGCCGCTGGGACAGCCCGTTCTACATGCTCTGGCTGAGGAAGTAGCTCACCGGCGCGGCCAGGTGTCCCGCCGCTGAGCCGCTCGCCCGGCGGCGTCACCCCCGCGATCCACGAGGCCACGGACGACGTCGCACGTGTCGTGCGGCGCCGTCCGCCTCCCTCACCCGTACGGCGAGCGCACGGATCTCATCGCGCGACCGCGATCCCCTGGACGCCCCTCCACACCCGATGACCCGATGCACCCGCCCCTACAATCGGCGGTCGGGCACGGATCCGAGAAGGGCAGGGCCGGAGGGTGGAGTCGACCGGCGCGTTGGCGGAGGCCGACTGGCAGGTGCATCGTCCCGCCGTCTTCGGGACGGCCTACGAGATCGAAGCCGCACTGGACGAGCTGGGCCCCGAACGCCGTCTCGGGACGACGGTGACCGAGGTCGGCGACGGGTACGCCGCCCTGTCCGACGGCACCGAGGTCGAGGCGGACGCGGTGGTCCGGTCGGTGGGGATGCGGGCCGACGACCTCACCCGGCAGATCCGCGACGAGCTCGACCACCTCGGCCGGACACCGGTGGATCGGTGGCTGCGCGTCCTTCCCGAGGTGTTCGTCGCCGGGTACAACGCGGCGGCCGACCTGCTCGGCGTGCCGCTGCGCGACTCCACCCCCGGCCCGTACGTCACCTGCCTGGACCTGGGCGCCGCCGGCGGGGTCTTCACCCTGGGCCGGGACCGGCGGGTGATGGCCTCGGGCGACGACGGCAAGGAGGTCAAGGTACGGATCAACCAGGCGACCCACCCGCCGGTCGACGACGCGGAGAAGATCCTCGCCGCGGCCGACCGCGTCCACATCGAACTCCCCTTCTTCCCTCGCGACGAGAAGAAGCCCACCCCCGCCGCCTGACCTCCGCCATGTGGCCTGCGCGGATGCAAATTCGGCACTCGCCATCCGAGTAGTGCTCATACAGAAACCGATATCGGCCTATTTCCGATATCGATATTAGACATCACCTGATCACACCTGCTTTGCTGCTGTCCTCTGATCGACGACCAGCAAGGATTCGACATGCGACATCTCCACGCCCGCCGATTCTCTGCCGCTCTGCCCGCGACCGCCCTGGCGATCGCCCTCGTGTCCGGTGGCACCCTCGGCGGCGGCACCGCGTCCGCCGCCGCCACCGTGGTGATGGCCCCGGCGGCGGTTCTGGGAGAGGGCCAGGTCAGGAAGGACCTGCGCGCGCTGGAGGCGTCCTTCAAGGGCCGTATCGGGGCGTACGCCATCGACACGGCCACCGGCAAGACCGTGGCGTACCGGGCGAGCGAGCGTTTTCCCCTCTTGTCCACGTTCAAGGCGCCTCTGTGCGCGGCCGTGCTGAACAAGGCGCGCACCTCCGAGCCCGGCCTGATGAGCAAGGTCGTCAAATGGACGGCCGCCGACATGAAGCCCAACTCGCCGGTCACCGAGAAGCACATCAAGGACGGCCTGACCGTCGCCCAGTTGTGCGAGGCGGCCATCACCCGGAGCGACGGCACCGCGTCCAACCTGCTGCTCAAGCAGATCGACGGGCCCGCCGGACTGACGAGGTACTTCCGCACGCTGAAGGACCCGATCTCCCGCATGGACCGCTGGCACCCCGAGCTCAACGACTGGACCCCCAAGGACAAGCGCGACACCACCACGCCCGCGGCCATCGGCCGCGACCTGCACCTGCTCACGGCGGGGAACGCGCTGCACGCCGAGGACCGCGAGCAGCTCGTCGCCTGGCTGCTCGCGAACAAGGTCGGCGATGAGCGCATCCGCGCCGGCCTGCCCAAGACCTGGACGATCGGCGACAGGACCGGCACCAACTCCGACGGCTTCGGCGGCGGGAACGACATCGCCGTCATCTGGCCCGAGAAGGGGGCCGCCCCCATCATCATGGCCGTCTACACCAACCGCACCCCGGGCCTGGCCACCGACAACGGGACCATCGCGAAGACCGCCACCATCCTGGCCCGCGGCCTCGGCAAACTCTGACCTCACACCCGGAAACGTCTCCCGGGCGCCCGCCTCGTAGGTGGCGCGTCCACTGACTGCCGCCTCCGGGACATCTGCGGTGCCGGCTGACGCGCGCCATAGATCCGTCAGCCCTCCTGCGTCTTAGGGTGCGAGACACGAGGAGAGCCCTTGCACCCTGACCATCAGCGCGACTTCACCGAGTTCGTCGCCGGCCGATCCGACAGCTTGATCAGGCTCGCCTACGTCTTGACCGGCGACCAGCACGCCGCCGAGGACTTGCTGCAGACGGCCCTGGCCAAGACAACCGCCCACTGGCGGCGTATCCGCGACAACCCGGAGGCGTACGTCCGCCGGGTCATGTACCACGAACAGGTCGGGCGGTGGCGCAGCCCGCGCTGGGGCCGCGAACGCGTGCTCGAAGCGCCTCCCGATCACGGCGTGGCCGACCGCACCTCCGAGGTGGAGACCCGGATCACGCTGGCCAAGGCGTTACGGGTCCTGCCCGCGCGCAAACGAGCGGTGCTGGTGCTGCGCTACTACGAAGACCTCCCGAAGTCCGAGGTCGCCAAGATCATGGGCTGCTTGCACCGGATGGCCGACGAGGCCACCCCCGTGAACCCGCTGGCCTACGCCACGCGGGCTCTCGCCAGGCGCCGGCGCCGGGCGTGGTCGGTCGCCGGACTCACGGCGGCGGCCGTGGCCGCCACCGTGGCCGCCACCGTGGCCGCGGCGGTGGTTCTGCCCTCCCCGGGCACCTCCGGCCCGGACACCGCGGCCGGTGTGGCCACCCTGCCGGACAACACCCCCGAGCAGTTGCGGCTGGTACGCGAATGCATGCCCAAGGGCGGACCCGTGCACGACATGGACGGGAACCTGCGGATCCCCGAGCACGGGGTGACCGACGACTTCCGGGTGCTGGTGGAGTACCGGGACAAGGGCGGGGTCACCGCCCTGGTGGGCAGTGACGCCGGTTTCGTGCTCTGCACGCCGACCGAACAGAAGGACATGGCCGAGCGCGCCGTCTTCACCTACTGGGGGTTCAGGCCGCCCGGGAACCTGGCCGGGTTCTCCGGTGATCTGCAGGTGGACGCGTACACCAACCACACGTATCCGTACACCGTCGGCAAGCAGCGGGTCCAGTACGACGACGTGTACCGGGTCGTCACCGGGCGGGTCAGCGACGCCGTGCGGCGGGTCGAGGTCGACTGGGCGGACGGGCGGCGCACGTCCGCGCGGATCGCCGACGGGTTCTTCATCGTACGGATCATCGGCAAGCTGGTGCGCGACCCTGAGGACCCCAAGAGAAAGGAGGCCACGATCCTGGACTCGCCGCCCGTCACGGTGACGGCGTACGGGACCGACGGGAAGATCCTTCGGCAGCAGAAGAACGTCGTGTTCGGGCCGCTGGGGCGCGGCAGCGACTGACGGCAGCCGCTGGAGCCGCCTGGCGCGGACGCGGCGACGGCTGCCGGCCGACTTGTGTTCGCCTATGGACGAACTTCTAGCGTCGATGCCATGACGCAAGACGATCTCAGCGGGCGGCAGACGTGGGCACGCGCGATGCGCCCCCCTCCGGGCGGCGGATCCGGCCGGTCGGGCATGAGCAGGCTGACAGGTCCGGAGCTGCGCGCCGCGAGCGTGCTGGCGTCCGGCGGGTTGATGGCGGTGCTGGACGCCACGATCGTCGCGGTGGCGCTGCCGCAACTGATGGCGACGTTCGACACGTCGCTGACCGCCGCCCAGTGGATCATCACCGCGTACACGCTCGCGATGGTCGCGACGATGCCGCTCGCCGCCGGTCTTGCCGGACGGTGGGGAGCCCGCCGCGTGTACGTGGGGGCGCTGGCCGGTTTCGCGGCCGCCTCCGCCGTCGCCGGCCTGGCCGGCGACCTGGGCTGGCTGATCGCCGCACGAGCGGCGCAGGGCCTCGGCGCCGGCCTGATGGCGCCCTTGGGAATGGCGATCGGGTTCGGCGCCGTGGCGGCCGAACGCCGTGGCCGGATGATGACGGTCACCGGCCTGCCGATGCTGATCGGGCCGATCCTGGGCCCGGCACTGGGCGCGCTGCTCCTGGGCGCCGGGTCGTGGCGGGCGTTGTTCTTCGTCACGGTGCCGCTGGCGCTGCTGGGCGTCGCGGGCACGATGGCCTGGCTGCCGGCCGACGCCGCACACAGGCGTCCTGGCCGGCCTGACCTGGCCGGAGCGATGCTGCTGGTTCCGGGCATCGTCCTGGTGGCGTACGGCATCAGCGCCCAGGACGGCCCGGCCTGGACGCGGATCGCCACGGCCGTCCTCGGTGCGGTGCTGGTCGCGGTGTTCTCGGCCCGGGCGCTGGCCCATCCTGAACCGCTGTTGCGGATCGCCCTCCTGCGGAACCCGACGTTCGGCCGGGGCGCCGCGGTTCTCGCCCTGTACGCGGCCCCCTACTTCGGCTCGGCCCTGTTGGGGCCCGCCTACGTGCAGATCCTGCGTTCGGACGGCGCCTCGGTGACGGCCGCGTTGATGGTCCCCGGTGCGGTCGGCATGGGCGTCAGCCTGCAGGTCGCCGCCCGGCTCCTGGAACGGCTCGGTCCCCGGCTGGTCGTCGGCGCCGGGCTCGGCGTCGCGATCGCTTCCGGCCTCCTCCAGGTGATCGTTCTCCGGCCGGACACGTCCTACCTGGTGCTCGGCGTGCTCGGATTCCTCCAGGGAGCGGGCACCGGCGCGATCATGATGCCGACGATGTCCAGCTCCAGCCGCGACCTCAACGGCTCCGACCTGGCCTCCGGCTCCGCGCTGTTGTCGCTGGTGAACACGGTCGCCAACGGCATGGGCACCGTGGCGGTCAGCGCGCTGTTCGCGGTGCTGACCGCCGCGATGACCGGCGGTGGGTCGCTCGCTGCCCTGTCCGGCCTGGGAACGGCGGACAGAGCGACTCAGGTGGTCACCATCGTGGATGCGCTCCGGTTCACTCAGGTGGCGGCCCTCGTCGTCATGTCGCTCGCCTTGGTCGTACGGTTGCGCTCCCCGAGACGAACCCCATGACCCGTCCCCGGGCCGTCGGTGGGCCGAGCCGCCGATCCGCGGATCATTCTGTTGGGACTTCTCACGCGTTGAGTGAGGCCAGGGCCCGGCGGGTGACGTCGGCCGGGGCCGCGGCGATGACGTCATCGAGCGCGTCCATGGAGGTCTGAAGGTCGCTGATGGCCTGGGCGATGCGGTCGCGCTCCCGATGGAGGTCGGCGACCAGGTCCGAGCAGGTGGGGACGAGGCGGTCGCCGGTGTCCCGCAGGCACGGCAGGACCGTGGTGATGGTCGAGGTGTTCAGCCCGGCGGCCAGCAGGCTGCGGATGCGGCGGACGACGGCGACGTCCTCTTCGACGTATTCCCGGTAGCCGCTGGCCCGCCGCTGCGGGTGGAGCAGCCCCTGCTCTCCGTAGTAACGCAGCAGGTGGACGGCCACGCCGGTCCGCCGGGACAGCTCACCGATGCGCACGACGCCCCCTGACGGCGAGCCGGGCATCACCCCGCCTCGACTTGACTCTCATACCGATATGAGACTTTAGCGTCTGCCGCATGAAGATGAACAAGGGGTTCGCGACGCTCGCGGCATTGTGCTCAAGCGTCTTCGTCGTGGGCACGTCGGAGTACCTGATCGCCGGGTTGCTGCCCCAGGTCGGAGCCGACCTTGACGTCTCCGTGGGAACCGCCGGACAGGCGGTCACCGCATATGCGCTCGGAGTGGTGGCCGGAGGACCGCTCATGGCCCTGCTGACCTCGCGCCTGCCGCGCAAGGGGCTCGCCATCGGACTGATGCTGCTGTTCGCGGCAGGCAGCGCGATCAGCGCGGTGGCGCCGTCGTTCGGCCTGCTGCTGGTGGGACGCGTGGTGTCCTCGCTCAGCCACGCCGCCTTCCTGGCTCTGGCACTGGTGACGGCGACCCGGGTGGTCCCGGCCGAGCGGACGGGCTCGGCCATCGCCACCGTGGCCTCCGGCTTCACCGTGGCCACGCTCCTCGGGGTGCCTCTGGGGGCACTGCTCGGGGAGGGCGCCGGATGGCGGGCTCCCTTCGCCGTGCTGACCGTTCTGTCCCTGGTGGGCACCCTGCTTCTGGCCGCCGTCCTGCCCCGGCAGGAGGCGCCGTCCACGCGACTGCGTGACGAGATCCGCGTGGTGACGCGCCGGCCGGTCATGCTCGCCATCGCCACCACCGCGGTGGGCTTCTCCGGGGTCGCCACGGTGTTCACCTACATCGCCCCGCTACTGATCCGCGTCTCCGGCTTCTCCCCCGCGGCGGTCTCCGGTCTGCTGCTCGCCTACGGCGCCGGTAGTTTCATCGGCAACCTCACCGCCGGAAGGCTGACCGACAGGTCGATGAGCGCCACCGTACGGGGGGTCTTCGGCGGGCTGGCGGGAACGCTCCTGCTCGTCCCGTTCGCCGTGGTGTGGCAGCCCACCGCCGTGGCCGCGGTCCTGGTACTCGGCCTGCTCGCCACCGCGACCATCGCCCCGCTGCAGGGACTGATCCTGCACCACGCGGGCGCCGCCCCGAACCTGGCGGTCTCCGCCAACGTCGGCGCCTTCAACCTCGGGGCCGCAGCCGGCTCGGTCATCGGCGGCGCGATCGTCGCCGCCGGCGCTCTGCGGTGGACCGGCCTGGCGGGGGCGGTGCTGAGCCTGATCGGACTGGCCCTCACCTGTCTCGTCCTTCCCCGGACGCGGACGCCGACGGAGGACCCCGGACAGGAAGTCCCGATCGCCGTCTGATCCCCCGTCACCCACCCAAGGGGACAGTACGTCTCCATGACCAGGATCATCTCGCCCAGCTCGCGGCGTCACAGTCGGGCGGTCATCGTCATGGTGGCGGCGGCCAGCGCGGCGAGCAGGGCCCAAGCGGGTGCGAAGCTGCCGGTCAGGTCCGTGAGCAGGCCGAGCACGGGAGGCGCCAGGATGATCGCCACCTGACTGACGGCCATGGCCAGGCCGAGGACGAATCCGGTCCGGTCCGGCGGCGCCGATTCGGCGGCGTAGGCGACCCAGGGGCCGTACCAGCCGATTCCGAAGAAGCCGAGCCAGACGAAGACCAGGCAGGCCGCGACGGGAGACCGGCCGATCGGCGTCGTCAACACCATCATGGCGATGATCACGGCGGCCAGGCAGGTCATGACGCAGGCGTGGCGACCGGATCCGTGACGGTCGCTCCAGGCCGCCAGGCAGACCCGGCCCAGCGCGCCCGCGCACTGGACCGCGACGTAGACCAGGGCCGCCGAGGCGGAGTCCATGGACGCCACCTCGTGCAGGTACAGCACGGTGAGAACGCCCACACCGCTGTGCACCGACGCCATGCTCGTACCGGACAAAATGATCTTCTTCATGTACGGTTCGCGGAGCAGTCCCAGCCGCACGCGGGACGTGTCCGGCATCGGACGCCGGTCCGGTGGACGGCGGTAGAAGACCATGAAGGCGACGGCACCCGACAAGGCGACGAGCGCGCCCGCCACGAGCGTCGACCGCCAGCCGAAGGCCGTCGCCAGTACGGGAAGCGCAGAGGCGGCGACGACGCCGCCGAGCGGAAGTCCCGCCTGACGGACACCCATGGCCAAGCCACGCTGCGAGGCGTCGAACCAGGACGCCACCGATTTGCTCCCACCCGGCTGAATGGTGCTGTACCCCGCGCCGACGACCAGCAGGGCGACGAGCAAGGAGACATATCCCGGGGCCGTACTGCCGACGGCCAGCGCGGCGGCGACCACAAGAGCGCCGGTCCCGACGACCCAGCGTTCGTCGTGGCGGTCCAGCAGTCGTCCCGCCACGAGCAGTCCGGCCAGAGGAAGCAACTGAGCCGCCGACTGCAGCAGGCCCAGTTGGGTCGTGTTCAGCTCCAGGTCTCGTCGCAGGTGGACGCTCATCGCGCCGATGCCCTGCACGAAGAACGCGGCCGTGGCCTGGGTGAAGGTCGCGACAGCCAGAATGACCCAGCGGTACCGCGAGGTCCTCACGGCTTCCAGCACAACAGGGGATCCGGATGGTCGGAGAAGCCGAGCTGCCGGTAGAGCGGTTCCGCCTCACGAGAGGCGGTGAGGTCGACCCGTACGGCGTCGCGGTCGCGGAACCAGTCGAGCAGACCGAGCATGATCGACCGGCCGTGCCCACGCCGCCGGTACGACGGGTCGGTGACCATGCCGATGACGTGGCCGATCCGCCCGTTGCGGGAGTGTGGACCGGGGAACCACTGCTCGATCGTGCCGATGCCGCAGGCGGCCAGGCCGATGTCGCCGTCCGCGACCAGGATCCGGCAGTCGGGTTCGGTCAGCTTCTGCTGGAAAACCCGTGCGAGCGCGTTACGCCAGTCATCCGCGGCGTTCGCGGGGTTGAAGAAGTCGCCGCCGAGGTCGTCGAAGAGCAGCGCCCGGAGGCGGACGAGTTCCGGAATGTCGCGCTCTGTCGCTGTTCGCGTCATGACGTACAGGCTGATGTAATGGGCTTGTGCACCTCAACCCTTACGGCGCGGACGTGGTGAACTTCGCCGCGGAACTGGCGAACCGCCCGCCGGCGAGCGCACCCGAACTCGCCGACCGCTGCCGCACGGCCGGGCTGGTGCTGGAACTCCCCGTCGAACCATCGGATCTCGACCAGACCCTCGCCGTCATCGACGCCTGGACGAACGTCGTCGACGCCCCGAACGAGCGCGAGAAGGCCAAGCTGGTCAACGAGATGCTGGCCCGGTCGGCCGCCTATCCCCGGCTGACCGACCACGCTCACGGCTGGCACCTGCACTATCGCGACGACCTGCAGCCGCTCGGCGCGGTGCTGTTCGCGCTGATCTCCGTGGGCACGGCGATGCACCTCGTCAGCCGGGGGATGGACCGGCTCGGACGGTGTGCCGCCGCCGACTGCGAGACGATCTTCGCGGACACCTCACGCACCGCCCGGCAGCGTTACTGCTCCCAGCCGTGCGCCAACAGGGACGCGGTACGCCGCCACCGCGCCCGCCAGTCCACGCCGACGTCAGGGTGATCGAGGCAACCCCGCACGCCGACGCCATGGCCTGGCCCAGCATTTCGGGGGCACTCACGGGCGAGGGCCGTCACCTGCCACCGCCTCGTCCAGAGCACGGAAGGAAACCCGGGTCGCGGCAGCACGGTCTCCTCGATCGTCTCCGTTCCTTCAGGACGTCCTGCGGGGAAACCCCAGTGCTCGCCGTCATGGCTGATCAGGACCAGCTCGTCGGCAGCCGTCACGCAGATGCCGGCGGCCCCGTGAGGCCTGCCTTCCTGCGGGTCGTCGACAGAGTGCCAGGACACCAGCCAGTCCTGGCCGTTCGAGTACGTCAGCATCCGCTCCCGGTCCCGGGCAGGGACGACAGATGTCATATGGCTCTCCTGCTGAGGTTCGCGATCAGAAGGACCAGCGAGGCCCTTGAGGCGGCTGGAGCGGCGATCATCTCCGAACCGGTCCGGGACCCCGGGGCGATCTGAAACTGCCACTCTTGTGCCATGGTTCGCACATCACTGATCGCATGCTGCTTAGCCATCTCGCTCGCCGGCTGCGCAGATAGCCCGGCACCGGTGGCGTCATCCGAGTCCGCTCAGCCGAAACCCGCCGCCGCCCCGCAGACTCCCCTGCAGCAGAGCACCATTCCCGGCACGCAACGGTATTACGCCACCGATCTACGACCCGGCGACTGCATCGAACCTCTTCCCCAGACGTACATGGTGACCGTCGTCCCCTGCCACGTGCCGCATTCGGCTGAGTTCGCCACCACATACGTCCTCCCCCAGGGACCGTATCCGGATGCGGACATGACGCGGCTCGCGGAGAACGGATGTCTTCCCAGAATGCGCATCAAAAAGTCGAAAACGGATGAGATCGGCATGGCGTGGCTTGGGCCGGCCTTGGAGGACTGGCCGCGTTACCGGACCGTGTACTGCCTGGCCGTACGCATGGACGGAAAGAAGACAACGGGACGAGTGGTCGAGTAGCGACCCGTCGTCTCCCTCATGAGTGACCAGGGCATCCCGATCGCGACCATCGCCGACCTCGTCGGCCACGCCGCCACCAGCGTCACGTAGGCCGCCCACCTCCCCGGACCGCCGAACCTCCGCCCACGTGACGGGTGGAAGCGTGGTACTGGTGAATGAGCCAGGTGCCGGCCGCCCTTTTGGCCACGACGGACAGGCATATCAGGTGGACGTCACCGGTAGGCGCGGTGAAGGTCACCTCCGCGAATCCGTGCACGATCTCCTCGCTCAGCCGGCCACCCGACACCACCTCGACCTGTGCCGTCGTGCCGCGAACGACCCTGGCGTAATAGTCGAAGACCTCCTGCGGACCGTGTCCCAGCTGCGGACTGATGCCCTGGAAAAGCGCGTCCTGGCTGAACAAGGCGGCGATCTCGGCCGGTCGGTGTGCGTTGAAGGCCTGCTGCCAGTCGTGGAGCAGCCTGGTGAGAACGTCTGTCGCCCCGGTGCCGGTCATCGCGGGGAACCTGCGCGCAGAGCTTCCCGCGTCCACCGGTGTCGTGGCCGGGTGACCAGGGTACGGACACCTGCCGGCTTGGGCTCGGGCATCCCGCCCGTGGTGAGGATCGTTCCATTCCCGCGGGCCACCGTGGCGGGCGCGACGTGAGCCGCAGCGTTGACCGCGGCTCGCAACGTCCGGTCGCTCCGGGCGATCAGTGCTGTCGGCAACCGCTCCCTGGCGAATCTCCGAGCCACCGCCTGCCCGATCCCCGGACCTGCCCCCATGATCACGGCACCTGGCATTGATCTACTCCTTACCTGCTGAATCGATGCTCGGGACGGTAAGGCATCACATCCATGTGAAGGTCAAGGAGAAGAAACCGGATACGGATCGGCGAACTGGCAGGACCTCCTCAGGCGGGTCCTGCTGGACAACGGCCACCACGGCGGATGCTCAGGAACGTCGCCGAGCCGGTCACCACGCCCAAGGGCACGAACGGACGTCCCAGCAAGGCACACACCCGACAGCGAGCGGAGGCCGTACTCAGCCACGCTTGGCACGGAGGGAGCCCGCCCTGCGCTGGGTGCGGTAGAGGCGCGGCCTGGAAGATCGCTTCCCGGACAACCGCTGATCGTTTCCCGCGCCGGCGGACAGCAGTTGGTGCCGAGAACATCACCAACTGCAGAAGTGTGAAAGAAGTCAGCTTCTTGAGCCTGAGCAACCTTCAGTTCTTCCGGCGGCGTAAGGACGGGTGACTGTCGCCTGAGAAAGGACCGTACATGGCGGATGGATCGGAGTACGACGCGTTCGTCGAGGCGTCATGGCACCGGCTGCTCCGCACCGCCTACCTGCTCGCCCGTGACTGGGGTGTGGCCGAGGACCTGGTGCAGACGGCGCTGCTGAAGGCGTGGCAGGCCTGGCCGCGCCTGGGCGACGAGCGTGAGGCGTACGTCCGCAAGATCATTGTGAACCTGCACGTCTCCTGGTGGCGGCGCCGCTGGAGACGGGCCGAGCTGACCAGCGAGTCGCCGCCCGACCAGACGCAGGCGGCCGACCACATGGGACAGGCCGACGATCGCGAACTGGTCTGGCAGGCGCTCGGCCGCTTGCCTGCCCGGCAACGGGCCGTCGTCGTGCTGCGGTTCTTCGAGGACCTGACCGAGGTCCAGACCGCTTCGACGCTCGGCTGCAGCGTCGGGACGGTCAAGAGCCAGGCGAGCAGGGCGCTGGCCAAGCTTCGGGTGGACGAGTCATTCGCGTACGACAGGAGGGGGTAGCACCGTGCATATCGACCAGGGAGAACTCCGCGACCTGCTGGATGAGCGCAGCAGCCCTGCGCTCGACCGCCCGATCCCGTGGCACTCACTGCGGACCAGGACACGCGGCGCGCGACGGCGCCGGTTGTCGGCCGTCGCTGTCGCTGTCACTTTCGCCGTCGCGGTCGTCACCGTGGGAACGATCGTCAGCCTGCGCGGGCCGGAGCAAGTCGATCAGCCGACCACCGCGACAGTGAGCGAGAAGTTCCCGATCCAGTACGAGGAGTCCGACGGCACTGTCTACCGCAGGCTCGCCATTGCGGCCTTCGACCCATCACGCGAGGAATCGACGACATTCCAGGTGAAGGTGAGCGGCAAGCCGGTGGCCATCCTGCCTGACTGCCCGCATCCCAAAGCGGGGCCACCACGTGTCAGCGTGCGGGTGCCGGGCCTGAACAAGGACTTCACGCTGTCACTGAAGAACTCATGCGAGCGGGGCAAAGCGGTCGACACGCAGCTCTTCCCCGCCGGGACTCGGACGGTGAGATTCTCCGTCACGACCTACCCTTGGGTGACGCCTCCGGGTAAATGGCGGTTCGGCGTGTACGAGTGGACGCCGCCGGCCACGATGAGGACCGCCTCGCCTCCGGTCGAGCCGCTCGCGAAGATCGGGGAGGACCTCAGCCTGGTCGCCAAGGGCAGCGCCACCTGGCCCGGCACCCGTGAGGTGACGCTCACCGTGCCGAACAGGGGCCACGGCCTGGCCATCGTCACCTACTGCGGGGACGGCCTCGCCGAGCGGCTCAGCCGGAAGCTGTGGGTGAACGGGCGCCTGAAGGACTTCGGCGTCTGCTCCTTCCCGCCGTCCGGGGCCGGGTTCCTCCATCTGGGCAAACGGCCGAGCAGTGAGAAGACGACAACGATCAGGGTCCGGTTGGAGACGTCCATCCCCGAGTACCTGCGGCGCCCCGGAACGCTGACAGTGGCCGTCTATGACGGCGACCTATGACAGTGCGTGATCGTGCCATGCGGTAACCGGCTCAGGGGCATGGTCGGCATCAGTGTCCTCAGCCGGTGACGGTGGTGGCGATCGAGTGTCTTCTCTGCTTGATCACGGCGTCGTCAAAGCAGGCCGGTATGCGCTTGATGCGTATCGCTATGACGGTGGATCAGAGAGCCATGTGTCGGCCGGTTTGAGAGCCACTTGCCGATCAACTGCCTTGGAAGTTCATTGAAAAGAGAGCCATGCCCGTGGGTCTGGGGCATGGCTCTCGTGACGCTGTGTGTTGTCGGCGTACACATCCCGCTGCGGAGGCGGCAGCAGGGGTGCGACGTAAGCGCATGTTCGACCAGGTTCAGCGGAGTTCCTGGCGTTCTGCTGTTTCGCCCAGACGATGGAGCAGGTGCGCCCAGCCGTCGCCGGTCTCCTCTTCGAGTGCGGCCGGCAGACCACTGTGGCGCAGGGTGAGCTCGGTGCCATCACCGTCCGGGGTCAGGGTGACCTCGACTCGGGATGCCTCGGGTGCCATGTCGGGCGCTCCTGGTGTGGCCTCCCAGCCGAAGGTGAAGACGAGACGTTCGTACGGCACGAGCTCCACGAACCGTCCGCGCATCACCGGGCGTGGGCCCTCGTGCATCGCAACCTGCAAGGTGCCACCAGGGCGGGCGTCCAGCTCGGCCGTTCCCCACCATTGCGCCAGGCGTGCCGGGTCGGTGAAGAACCGCCAGACCGTCTCGGGACGCGCACGGATGTGCAACGTCTGCTCAATCGTCCTGCTCACAGCGATCCCTTCATGTCCTGGTCACCAGTGTGGGCGCGTTCTTCTCGCTCGGCTTCGTGCTGGAGGCGGCTGAGCGAGGTGGACCACATGGTCTCCAGGAACGTCACCGCCTCGGCCAGCCCCTCCGGACGTAGCCGATAGAAGCGGCGATTGCCTGCGCGGCGGACGTCGACGAGGCGGGCTGCCGTCAGCGTTCGCAGATGCTGGGATACCGCAGGGCGACTGATCTCGGGAAAGCGCTCGGCGATCTCGCCTGCCGATACCTCGCGATCCCGCACCAGGACGAGGATGGCGCGGCGGGTCGGGTCCGCCACAGCGCGAAGCGCGTCGTCCATGGGCCACCGCCTTCGTTTGCGCACTGCCGGGACGGCATGTAAGTGTTTAAGCAACATCTTACACACTATCGATGACGGGGATTCACCATGTCAGGAGACGACAACACCCGTGCCCCGCGATCGGAGAACCAGCGCCTGAATGCGCTGGTTGGCCGTTGGCGTTCGCAGGGGCGTATAGCGGCCACCGCGATCGACCCGGCGATCCGCATCGCCGGGTCGGACACCTACGAGTGGCTGGCCGGCGAGCACTTCCTCATTCACCGTGTGGACGTGCGCATGAATGAGGAGCACGTCGAGTTCATCGAGATGATCGGGCCCTACGATCCAGCGAGCCGGACCTACCCCATGCGCTCCTTCGACAATCACGGTAACTTCGTCACCATGTGGGCAAGCGTCGACGACGAGGGCGTCTGGACGTTCGCCGGTGACACGGAGCGGGCGACGCTGGTGATCGCCGAAGACGGCGACTCCATGACGGCGGAATGGGAGCGCACCGACAACGGCTCAAACTGGCGGCACTGGATGGACATGAGCTTCACGAGGGCTTCCAGCCCCAGCGCCATCCCTCGCCGCTGAATCCCTCGCAGACCAGAAGCCCCACCGTCGAGCTCGCTCCTGACAGAGGCGCCACAACACCATCACGCTGCGCGCGTCTATCTGTACGCGCCTTTGCGCATAGAGGTGTATGCCGACAAGTGTGGTCAGCTGGCTTGTTCGGCTCTGGCTCGGGTCCGGGCAAGGCGGTAGGAGTCGGTCGAAGGTGAGCCGGTCGACGATCGCGGCGCCGAGGCGCGGGTCGGTAGAAGCCGGAGAAGGACTCGTTGCCGGCGACGGCGACGCTGTTCTTCTCTCTGCGTCCGGTGGGGACCTGGAAGAGCGGTCTCTCCATCGACGAGATCGCCCAGCTGTGCGGCCATGCCGACACCACCGTGACTAAGACCGTCTTCCGCCACCAGATCCGGCCCGCCATTCAGACTGGCGCGCCGGCCATGGACCGGATCTTCGACGGCAGGGATGCCTAGCCATGCAACATGTCACCCAGAAGATCACAAAGGCCCTTCCGGAAGATCCGAAAGGGCCTTTGACCTGGGTGGGGTGTTCACGAGTGGGGCCGAACAGCACGGATATGGCGGTGGCAAAGATCGCCTCCCGGGTCTTTCGTGATCGTTTCCCACGCCCAGGGGGCAGAATTGCCTCACCTGCCTAGGGGAGCGCGTCGTGCGAGGATCTTGCGGTAGCTGATGCGCCATCCCTGGTCCGTGCGTACGGCGGTGTCTTCGTAGGTCACGCTCCCGCTCGTGCCGTCTGCGTTGATGCCGATCCCCTTGGACAGCGCACCCACAGTCCCGTCGGCGTTCTCGGTGAGAACGATGTTGGTGACGTGGTGACCGACCGGATTCAGCTCGCCCAGAGCCCGGCCAGCCTCGGCGCAGGCCGCCACACCTTTCAGGGGTCGCTGCCCGAGATCGGTGGTGTCGTAGGTGACATCCACGGTGAAGACCTCATCGAGACGATCGAGTTGCCCGCTGTCGCAGAGATGACCGTGCATCGCGATCAGTTCGGTGATGGTGAAACGGTCCTGGTCGCTGAGTGCCATGACGGATTCCTCTCCTGAAGAGTTCGACGGAGGCATGTCCACGTCGGGTCGCGAGGTGTGCCTCGAACAAAAGCGGGGACGTCCCCGATTTCTCGGCTCTACACTAAACGGGGAGTTCCCCGTTTTTCAATCCTGGAGTGAACGGATGACGCACACGGACAAGACGACCAGGCCGAGGCGGGCACGGCGAACCGATGCCGCACAGAACGCCGAGCGGCTGCTCACCGCCGCCAAGGACCTCTTTGATGAACACGGTCCCGATGCCCCGCTCGATGAGGTGGCGCAGCGCGCCGGTGTGGGCAATGCGACGCTCTACCGGCACTACCCCACCCGGGGCGACCTTCTCGTGGCCGTGTATTCAGACGAAGTGACAGCGCTGTGCGATCAGGGGCGTGCGCTGCTCGCGGAACCCTCCACAGCCGAGGCCCTCTTCACCTGGCTGGACGGCTTCGTCGTCCACATCGCGACCAAACGCACTCTGGCCCTTGCCGCGAACGAACACAGCGGCACGCCGCGTACCGAGCTCTTCGAACGCTGGCACGACTCTATGAGATCCATCGCGGAACGGCTCCTTGCCCGGGCTCAACGAGCTGGTACGGTCCGCGCCGACCTCTCCGTTGCCGATGTGCTCGCGCTGACCAGCGGCGCCGCGCTCACCAGCACCAGCACCCGGCATGCGCAACAGCTCCTGCAGATCTTGCGGAACGGCTTTGTCACCACCAAGGCCTCCGCTCCGCCGGACGCACCGTCAGTTCGATGAGGGGCGGAGCAAGCAGCCCTGACGATGGTTTCATTCGAGAGCCGCCAACACCAAGGGATCTCGCGGTCTTCGCGGTCAGCGATGCCATTGCCGCCTACAGTGTGGAGTTGCAGTTATGCGTTGAGTGATGTCAGCGGTCCGGGGCGCAAGCGGGAACTGCTGCGGGACATCGTCACCGCGCTGGTGCTCACCCCAGTGCGCTGGGTCAAAGGCCGGGGCTACCTCCGTCATTTCCGCGGCGACGTCGGCATCGACACCACCGCCACCCCGGTCTTCGCCCGTCCGCCCCAAGTTCGCCGCTCCACCGGCGAACTGATCGCCTCCACCGAGATCACCGCGGGCTGGCATCACTCGGCCGGAAACGGCCCACCCGAGTACGGCTACAGCGCCACCCTCACCGTCGCCGCCCGCGCCCGCTCCGTGCTCGGCTCCTTCCCGCAGTTGGCGCTCGGCCTGGTCCTCGACACCCCGCACAAACGTATCGGCGCCCACGCCATCACCACCCTCAAACCCCTGCCCACCCTCGGCTTGCCCGCAGCATTCGCAGTCGTCGACCGCGCCTACACCGACCAGCAGAGCGCCCATTTCGCCCAGCCCGCACGCGAGCTCGGCTACCGGCTCGCCCTCGATTACAAAGCGGATCAACTACCGGTCTGGACGACGCCGCCACTCGCAGCCCATCGGAAGAACTCACCGCGCTCATCAGCGCGCGAGAGCCGTACTTGCTGCGCCTCAAACAGAGCCCGAACGCAGGCGGCACCGTCCGCTTCCAGTGCCCGGCAGCAGGCACCTCCCCATCGCTGACCTGTCCCCGCTTCGACCGCCTCCACCAGCGCGGACCCAACCGGCCCACCGCAGTCGACCTCACCAATACCCGGCAACGAGCCGCTCACCCGGCGGCCAAACCCCGCGTCCTTCCCCCACAGCCCGACCTGAAGGCCGGCGAACTGCCGAAGATCTGCCACCAGCACACCATCACCGTCCGCAAGGACGACCTCGGCCACCTCGACAAATTCCGCCAGGACCTGGCCTACCTCAGTCCTGCCTGGATCGGAACCTACAAGTCCGTCCGGGCCAACACTGAGGGCCTCAACGGCAGGATCAAGGGACACGACCTTGACCTCGGCGACCCCAAGAACCGGCTCGCCCACGGCCGCGTCGCCCAGACAATCCTGGTCGCGCTGCTCGTCACCGTCGCCAACGACCACTTCCTCGACCAGTGGCGCCACGTCCACGAGCCCTAAGACGAGCCCGTCACACTCGCCGACACTCCGCAGACTCCAGCCGGGCCCTTCGACGGCACACCACCCGCAGGCCAGGGCAGGCCGCCACCCGCCCCATAAGCCACACAACCCGCCACCCTGTCGCAGCGCCCCACTCACCGTCGGCTTCGCCATGCCCAACGGCCGGATCTCGCTCCCCCACCAGCGGCCTGACACCACCCGGGCCTTCCCAGACACCAGCTCCGCGGCCACCAAACCAGGACGAACCAAATTCGGAAACCCCTGAAATGACAAGATCCCGCCTGATCGCGATGATCAGACGGGATCCCGTCAACTTCGGTCCAGCCGTCTCATGAACGGCCCTGGGTGGGGTGTTCACGAGTTGGTCTGACCTGGAACTGAGTGGAGGCTCGGAAGATCGCTTCCCAGGATCCTTGTGATCGTTTCCCTGGAGGGAGGTGG